>DATGEF010000523.1:0-2901 GCA_035310405.1 Chloroflexia bacterium
GCCGACTTTGATCGTAATGGACATGGGACTGCCCCGGCTGAACGGCTTTCGGGCCACGCGCCAGCTGAAACGGGACCCGGCCACCCAGGCTATCCCCGTCCTGGCCTTGACCGCCTTTACGATGGAGGGGGAGCGCGAAAAGTGCCTGGCGGTGGGCTGCGACGACTATGACACCAAGCCGGTCGATTTTGCCCGTTTGCTCGCCAAGATTCACGCCCTACTGGAACACACGACCTCGTCATGAGCGCTGCAGAGCATCAACCTCGCCAGGCCGAGCTGGACCACGCCCTCACCGCGTTGCGCCAGAGCGAAGAGCGCTTCCGACTCCTGGCGGAAGCCAGCTTCGAAGGCATCTCCATGGTCGAGAATGGGATTGTCCTGGAGGCTAACCAGGCGCTGGCGACCATGAGCGGTTATGCCCTCGCCGAGTTGCGCGGGTTAGCCTTAGAGCGGCTCGTGGCCCCCGAATCCTACCCCCTCGTGCTGGCTCATAGCCAGGCTGGCTACGAAGCGCCGTATGAAGCCCTGGCCGTGCGCAAAGATGGATCCCTGTACCCCGTGGAAATTTGCGGCCGCACGGCCCTGTATCAGGGCCGGCCGGTCCGGCTGGCGGCTATCCGCGATATCACGGAGCGCAAGCGCGTGGAAGATGCGCTGCGGCAGGCCAAAGACGCGGCCGAGGCGGCCAACCGGGCCAAGAGCGCGTTTCTGGCGAACATGAGCCATGAGCTGCGCACGCCCCTCAACGCCATCATGGGCTATAGCGAGATCCTGCAGGAAGAGGCCAAAGAGATCGGCTATGTCACCTTTCTCTCCGACCTCGACCGCATCCGCGGGGCGAGTAAACACTTGCTGTCCCTGATCAACGATCTGCTCGATATCTCCCGCATCGACGCCGGCAAGATCGAGCTGACCCGGGAGACCTTTACCATCCGTACGCTGCTGGACGATGTCGCCATGATCGCGGAGCCCTGGATCCGGCAGAGCGCGAATACCCTGCTGGTGCAGTGTGCGCCCGATCTCGACGTCATGTACAGCGACCGGGAGCGCGTGTCTCAGGTGCTGCTCAAATTGCTCAACAACGCCGCCAAGTTTACGGATCAGGGCACGATCCGCCTGGAGGCCGCCCGCGCGGCGCCCGCGGCCGGCTGGCTCTGTGTGCGCGTGATCGATAGTGGCAGCGGCATTACCCCGGAACAGGTCGCCGCCCTGTTCGAGACCTTCGCCCTGGGCGACTCGTCGCCGACGCGCAAACACGGGGGGGCCGGGCTGGGCCTGGCGCTGAGCCGCCGGCTCTGCCAGCTGCTGGGTGGCGATATCGAGGTTCGTAGCCAGGTGGGCCAGGGCACGACCTTCCTGGTCTATCTGCCGTTGGGGAACCCGGCCGGTGGCTGACCCGCGCCCAGGCGTGGTGACCCTCCTGTTCGCAGAGATCGAAGGCGGCACCCGGCTCTGGGAAACGCAGCCCGTGGCTATGCAGGCCGGCCATGCGCGCTATATCGCGGTCCTCCAGGCCGCCATCGCCGCGCACCGTGGCGATCTCTTTAAGACGGCTGGCGATGTGGTGTATGCCGCGTTCCCCACCGCGCCCGCGGGGTTGGCGGCCGCCCTGGCGGCCCAGCGGGCCTTGCAGGCCACGGCTTGGGACCCGCAGGCGCTGCTGCAGGTGCGGATCGCGCTGCATACCGGCGCCGTCGAGCAGCGCGCCGGGGATTACTTTGGGCCCCCGCTCAACCGGGTGGCCCGTATCCTGGCCGCCGGACATGGCGGGCAGGTGCTCCTCTCCCGCGCCACCGCGGATCTGGTGCGGGCCGATCTCCCCCCGGGCGTGCGCCTCCGCCATCTGGGCGAACAGCGCCTGAAAGACCTGATCCGCCCGGAGCATCTTTTTCAGCTGGTCGCCGCTGGCTTGCCGGCCACTTTCCCGCCCTTGCGATCGCTGGAGGCTTTCGCGCATAACCTCCCCATCCAGCTCACCAGCTTTATCGGCCGGGATCGCGAGATGGTCGACGTCGCGCGGCGGCTGGTCAGCAACCGGCTGCTGACGCTGGTGGGCACCGGCGGGACCGGCAAGACGCGGCTTTCGCTCCAGGTCGCGGCGGAGCTGCTCGACCTCTTCCCGGACGGGGTCTGGCTCGTGGAGCTGGCGCCCTTGACCGACGCGGCCCTGCTGCCGTATACCGTCGCGGCCGTGTTGAGTGTGCGCGAAGAGCCGGGCCAGCCCTTGCCGACGACGTTGACGCACGCCCTGCGGGCCAAAGACCTGCTGCTCGTGCTCGACAACTGCGAGCATCTGCTGGCCGCCTGCGCCGCGCTGGCCAGGAGCCTGCTGGAGTCCTGCCCGACCCTGCGCATTCTGGCCAGTAGTCGGGAGCCGTTAGGCGTCGGCGGGGAGACCCTCTTCCGCGTCCCGTCGCTCGGTGTCCCGCCGGACCTCGCCGACCCGGCGATCCTGGCGCAGTCCGAGGCGGTTCGCCTGTTCGTCGATCGGGCCACGGCGGTGCAGTCCACCTTCCGGCTCACGGCCGCGAATGCGCCGGCGGTCGTGCAGATCTGCCGGCGGCTCGACGGCATCCCGCTGGCCCTGGAGCTCGCCGCCGCGCGCGTCAAGGTGCTGACGGTCGATCAGATCGCGGCGCGCCTGGATGATCGCTTCCGGCTGCTGACGGGCGGCAGCCGCACCGCCCTGCCGCGCCAGCAGACGCTGCGGGCACTTGTCGACTGGAGCTGGGATCTGCTCACGGCGCCCGAACAGGCCCTCCTGCGCCGGCTGGCCGTCTTCGCCGGGGGCTGGACCGAGGCGGCTGCGGCCGCCGTCGGCAGGGACGAACCAGTAGGCAGTAGGCAGTATGCAGTAGGCAGTGAGGACGAAGTCGTCAGTCGTCAGTCGTCAGTCGTCAG
>DATGEF010000524.1:0-4207 GCA_035310405.1 Chloroflexia bacterium
GCCCGCCCCGGCGGGCCGCCACACGTTATCCCGTAGCTGTCCCGGTCGCTTCGGTTGCTGCGTATAGGGCCCGGCGTGCCGTGCCGCATGCCGATCAACCGAAGCGACTAGGGCCGCGAGGGGACAAGATGTAGCGACCCGCACCAGCCGCCCCCAGTGATAACGTCAGCCCGCGTAGGCGGGCTTCGTCTGCGTAGCCGCGGCTTTAGCCGCTAGGCGTCCCGCCCCACGACCCTGCCGTGCTTAAGCTGGGCACCGGGCTGATCGCTGACCGCTGATGAGGTACGCCGGCTTACGCGCGCAGAGCCGCGAGCACCGGCGCGATGCGAGTGAGGGCTGTGTCGATATCGGGCGCGGTGATGCCGTAATGGGTGACCAGGCGCACGACCTGCGGGTCGCTGGGGCCGATGAGCACGCCGGCGGCGGCATAGGCGGCCGTGAGGCGGTCGGCGGTCCAGCCCGGGGCGGTGACGGTGGCGTAGACCATATTCGTGTGCGGGACGCGGGGGTCGACCTGGAGCCCCGGGATCTGCGCCAGGCCTCGGGCGAGCCGGCCGGCGTTGGCGTGGTCCTCGGCCAGGCGATCGACCATCTCATTCAGGGCGACGAGCCCGGCTGCGGCGAGGATGCCGGCCTGGCGCATGCCGCCGCCGACCAGCTTGCGATTGAAGCGGGCGCGGTCGATAAAGGCCTGCGCGCCGCAGAGCAGGGAGCCCACCGGGGCGGCGAGGCCCTTGCTGAGGCAGAACATCACGCTGGCCGCCGGGCCGGCGAGCGCGGCGGCGGTCGTGTTGCCGGCGACGGCGGCGTTGAAGATGCGCGCGCCATCCAGGTGGACGGGCACCTCGTGGCGCCGGGCCAGGGCGCCGAGCGCCGTCATATACTCCACGCTGAGCGGCACGCCGCCGCAGCGGTTTTGCGTGTTCTCGACGCAGATCAGCGCGGTATGCGGAAAGTGGTGGTCGATCGGCCGGATCGCTGCCGCCACCGCGTCGAGGGGCAGGGTGCCGTCGGCGGCGTTGGGGATGGCCCACATGGCCACGCCCCCGAGCACCGAGGCGCCCCCCGCTTCGGCATGCCGGATATGGGATTCGGTGCCGGCGATCAGCTCGTCGCCGCGCCGACAATGGGTCAGGATGGCACAGAGATTGCCCATCGTGCCGCTGGGCACGAAAAGCGCCGCTTCTTTCCCCAGTAACGCGGCGGCCCGGGCTTCGAGGCGGTTGACCGTCGGGTCATCGCCGAAGACGTCATCGCCGACCTCGGCCTGATACATCGCGGTCCGCATCGCGGGCGAAGGTTGCGTCACGGTGTCGCTGCGCAGGTCGATGGGCAGGGCGGTCACGATTTCTCCGGCCGGCAGATCGCGGCCACGCGGGCCAGGAGCTCGTCCAGGTCGAAAGGCTTGGCCAGACAATTCGACAGCCCGCGCCGCTGGAGGCCCGGATCCATGATGTTGGCGGTGACGAACAGTACGGGGATGCTCTGAGTGGCCTCGTCCGCCTGGAGGATATCGTAGAGCTGCAAACCGGTGAGCCCGGGGAGATTGATGTCGAGCAGAATCAGGCTCGCTTTGACGGAGCGGATGACCTCCAGCGCCAGGGCGCCATCGACGACCACCACCGCCTGGTAATCCGGCTCCGCGTTGAGGGTATCTTTGATCAGCTCGGCGATCGGCTCGTTGTCTTCGACGACGACGATGGCCTTTCGTTCGGGGAGCCCATCCATGCGGGGGTGCCTCCTGAAGTGGCGCGTCTTCTGGTGGCATGCAGCGCGGCAAAACGTGCAGAAGACCGTAGGCTGATTATACCACAATTGGGGCCAGGGGCGCGGAGCTACCGTTGGACCAGGACTGCGGCCGGCGGCGAGCGGTTGCCGGCCAGGTCGACGGCGACGGCGCTCAGCTGGTGGGGCCCGGCGCCCAGGGTGGCCGGGGTGATCATCAGGGTCCAGGGGGCCGCGTCGCGCCGGCCCAGCAAGTGGCGGTCGGCATAGAACAGGACGGCGGCGATGCCGCTGTTGTCCAGCGCTTCGGCCTGGAGCGGCACCTGCTCGCCGGAGACGAAGCCGGCCAGGCTGGTGCCGGCGGCCGGGTAGGTGATCCAGGCGACCGGCGGGATGTTGTCGAGGTTGATCCGGTTATGGACTTCCAGGGTGCCGCCCGTGCGCAAGCGCGCGACCAGCCGGAGCGTATGGACCCCGCCGCGATCGCCGGTGGCCCAGGTCGCCAGCGGGCGGGTGCCATCCGCCGCGCCCCCGCTGGCCAGGATCTGCCAGCGGGCGGGCGCGGGCCCTTCGCCCCAGGCCAGGGTCCAATCGAGCAGGCCGCGGCCGGCGGCCCGCCCCTGGATCGTCAGCAGGCCGCCGGCGACGGCGTTCGCGGCCGGCGCCGTGAGCGCCAGATCGACGGTGCCGGCGGCCGTGCTGCCGCCGGTCGTGGGCGCACAGGCGGGCGCATACGCGGTGGGCGGGGCGGGCAGGGCGGCCAGCGCGGCCCAGGGCGCGTAGGCGGCCGGCAACAAGAGGAAATTGCGGATCGTGTACGTGGCGGGCGGGGCGCCCGGACAGGCCAGCAGGCCACTGCTGTTGTCCACGGCGACGTCTTGCTGCCAGGTATCGGTGGCGGTGGGCACGGTGCCGTCGACGAACCATTCCTGCACCCGCTCATGGCAGGCCGGCCCGGGCACGAGCCCGGAGCGGGCGCAGATCTCGACCTGCCGGATGTCGGGCGGGCGCGCGAGCCAGCGCGCGGGCCGTCCCTGGTGGATGCTCTCCATCACGTCGTGCCAGATCGGCGCCGCGCCGGTGACGCCGGTCGAGTTTTGCATCGGCGTGTTGTCGCTGTTGCCCACCCAGACGCCGGTCACGTAATCGGGCGTGAAACCGACGGTCCAGTTATCCCGCCAGTCACCGGTCGTGCCGGTTTTGACCGCTGCGCGCCGGCTCAGCAGCAGGGGGCTGGCCGGCCCGAACTCCGGCAGGCGCGCATCGTTATCGGCGAGGATGTCGGCGATCAGCCAGGCGACGGCGGCGCTATGGTCGCCAAAGAGGGGCGGGGTCGGATGGAGCGTGGGATCACGCGTGGCGTCGTAGAGGACCTGGCCGGCACTGTCGCGCACGCGGGTGATCGCGTAGGGCGGCTGGGCCTGGCCGGCATTGGCGAAGGCGGTATAGGCGCCGGTCAGGTCGAGCAACCGGACTTCGCCGCCGCCCAGGGTGAGGGCCAGGCCGAAGCGGCGGCTGTTGTCCCAGGTGCTGAGGCCGGCGGCGCGGCCCAGCTGCACCAGGCCGTAGACGCCGACATGGTGCAGGGTGTAGACGGCGGGCACGTTGTACGAGTTGGCGAGGGCCTGGCGCAGCCGTTGCGGCCCGTGGAACTGGTGGTCGTAATTGGCCGGGACATAGGTCTGGCCGTTGCCGTCCGCGTACTCGGCCGGGATATCGGGCAGCACCGTGGCAGCCGTATAGTCGCGGGCCAGGGCGGCGGCGTAGGTGAGCGGCTTAATCGCGGAGCCCGGCTGGCGGGGGGCCAGCGCCAGGTTGACCTGCCCGTCGATCGCCGGGTCGAAGTAATCGGCGCTGCCGACCATCGTGCGGATGGCGCCGCTCGACGCGTCGAGGACCACGACGGCGCCGTTCGTCACATGCTGGGCGGCGAGCGCCGCCAGGTGCTGGCGGACGATGGTCTCGGCCGCCGCCTGCATATCGGCGTCGAGCGTGGTGTCGACCGTCAGGCCGCCACGATAGACCCGCTCCTGGCCAAAGCGGGCTTCCAGCAGATCGCGGACGTACATGGCGAAGTGGGGGGCGGTGATCGGAAAGCGGCCCTGGGCGAAATGCAGGGGCTCGGCGGCGGCGGTGGCGGCCTGGGCGGCCGTGAGGTAGCCATGCTTGACCATGCCGTCCAGGACGTCCCGCTGGCGGGCGGCCGCGGCGTCCGGGTTGACGAGCGGATTATAGCGCGAGGGCGATTGGGGCAGCCCGGCGAGGAGGGCGGCCTCGGCGAGGTCGAGATCGCGGGCCGGCTTGCCGAAATAGGCCTGCGCGGCGGCTTCCACCCCGTAGGCCATGTTCCCGTAATAGATACTGTTGAGGTAGAGGGCCAGCACCTGGTCTTTGGAGTACCGGCCCTCGATCTGGTAGGCCAGCAGAGCCTCGCGCAGCTTGCGGCGTAGGGTGCGCTCGCCGGCCTCCTGCGGGCTGAGCA
>DATGEF010000525.1:0-17003 GCA_035310405.1 Chloroflexia bacterium
CCGTCTGTGTCGGCGGCAGCACGCTGGAGGCCGCCGAGGCCCTGGGCAACGTGCCCGGCGAGCTGGCGATCGATGTGCTTAACCGGGTGGGCTCGCTGCTGGACAAGAATCTGCTGCACGCCGATCCGGGCGCGCCGGGCGCGGCCCCGCGCTTCGGCATGCTCGAAACCATCCGCGAGTACGGGCTGGAGCAACTGGCCGCCAGCGGTGAGGAACCGTCCATCCGCCGCGCCCACGCGGCCTACTACCAGGCGCTGGCGACCGAGGCGGTGGCCCACCTGGCCGGGGTGGAGCAAGCGGCCTGGCTGGCCCGGCTGGATCTGGACCACGATAACCTGCGCGCCACCCTACGCTGGGCGCTCGACGCCGGCGAGACCACGCTGGCCTTACAGATGGCCGGGGCCCTGGGCCGGTTTTGGCTGGCCCGCGGCTACCTCGGCGAGGGCCGCCGCTGGCTGGCGGCGGCCCTCGCCGCCGCCGCGGGCCAGGAATCCCCCGCGCGGGCCACCGCCCTGCGCGTCGCCGGGATGCTGGCGAACTACCAGGGCGACTACGGTCAGGCCGCGGCGCTCTGCGGCGAGAGTGTGGCGCTGTTCCGCCGCCTGGGGGATCGGCGGGGCATTGCCCTGGCGAGCCACGGGCTGGCCCAGGCCCTCAGCGTGCGCGGCGAGTACGCGCCGGCCGCCGCCCACTGCGCCGCGAGCGTGGTGATCCTGCGCGCCGCGGGCACCCCCTGGGAGCTGGCCTTTGCCCTCTGGTATCACGCCAATGTGCTCATCCTGGCCGCCGACGATGCCGGCGCGCGCCCGCTGCTGGAAGAGAGCCTGGCCCTCTTCCAGCAGGTGGGTGACTCCTGGAGCGGCGCCTACGCCGTCTACAACCTCGCCTGCCTGGCCGTGAGCGCGCGGGACTACGCTACGGCCCAACGCCTGTTCGACGAGGCGCTGGCGACTATGCGCGCCCTGGGCGACCGGCGCGGCATCACGCGCTGCCTGGCCGGCCTGGGCGACGTGGCCTTCGGCCAGGCCGACTACCCGGCGGCGCGCGCCCGCTATGACGAGGCCCGCCAGATTATCAGCGATCTCGGCGACCGCTGGTTCATCGCCCTGACCTTGGAGGGGCTGGCCGGCGTGGCGGCGGCCGAGGACCAGGCCCCGCGCGCCGCGCGCCTACTGGGGGCCGCCGCGACTCTGCGCGAGGCGATCGGCGCCCCGTTGCCGCGCTGGCGGAGCGCCCTGTACGACCCGCTGCTGGCGCGGCTGCATACACAGCTCGATCCGGCGGCCTGGGCCGCGGCCTGGGCGGCGGGCCGCGCCCTGACCCCCGCCCAGGCCGCGGCGCCGGAGCCAAGCCTGTCGGGCACTGCGCCGCCGCCCGAGCCGCCGGGCGGCACCGGCCGGGCGGCCAGTGGGCTGACGCCGCGTGAGGGCGACGTGCTCCGCCTGGTCGCCGCCGGCCTCACCGATGCCCAGGTGGCCGCGCAGCTGGTCATCAGTCCGCGCACGGTGCATACACACCTGAATGCCATCTTCGGCAAGCTGGGCGTCTCCTCGCGTAGCGCCGCCACGCGCTACGCCGTCGAGCATGACCTGGCCTGAGCGTGTTGGCTACGCCGTTTTGTCGAGATCGCGCCCGCGGCCGCAGAATACGCGGTTCTACGGATACGCGCCGCCGCCCGCGGCGGTATGCTGGACCCAGAGGCCCGCGCACCGGGCGGGCCACCTGAGACAACCACCAGCCTCTCAACCGCGAAAGGAACACCGACCATGTACGCAGCGATCCGCCAATCGAACGCCAAGCCGGGCGCCCTGGACGAAGTGGTGCGCCGGGTGGACGACGACCTGATGCCGGCCCTCACCGGGATGCCCGGCTTCCTCAGCTACTACCTGATCACCGGGGCCGACGCGGCCGTGACCACGGTCAGCGTGTTCGAGACCGAAGCCGAAGCCGAGGCCTGTAACCAGTTCGTCGTGCGCTGGATCGCCGAGAACCTGCGCGAGCTGGTGGCGCGCCCGCCGGACGCCCTGGAGGGCCGCGTGGCCGTCTATCGCGCCCAAGCGGCCGCGCCCGCCGCCCGCTGAACCGGGCCCGACCACAACGCGGCGGGGGCCGGTATCGCCCGGCCTCTGCCGCGCCCGCAGAGGGGGAGAGCGATGTACGCGCGCATCCAGGAACGGGATGTGTTCTATACGATCGCCGGTCAGGGGCCGCCCTGCCTGGTGCTGCACGGCGGGCCGGGGCTGGATCACACCTACCTGCGCCCCTGGCTCGACGGCCTGGCCGGGCCGGTGCAACTCATCTACTACGATCAACTGGGCCAGGGCCGCTCGACGCGCCCGCCCGACTTCAGCACCGTCGGCAACGCATCCTGGGTGGCCGAGATCGAGGCCCTGCGCGCCTACCTGGGCTACGAGCGGATGATTCTGTTCGGGCACTCCTATGGCGGCCTGCTAGCCCAGGACTACGCCCTGCGCCATGGGGACCGGCTGGCCGGGCTGATCCTCTGCGACACGATCCCGGTGCTTGACTACGTGGACCTGGTGATTGCCCACGCCCAGCAGCACGGCACCCCGGAGCAGGCCGCCGCGGTGGTCAGTGGCCTGGCCCAACCCACCGGCGACGACGCGGAGTTCCGTCGGCTCTGGATGACTATCTTGCCGCTGTTCTTCCATAACTACGACCCACAGATCGGGTCGCGCATGGACGCCGCCACACGCTACAGCGGCGGCGCCTTCGAGTGCGGCTTCCGCCGCGAGCTGCCGGCCTTCAACAGCCTGCCGCGCCTGGGCGAGATCGCCACGCCCACGCTGGTGCTGGCCGGGCGCCACGACTGGATCATGCCGCCGGCGCAGGGCGCCGAGCGCATCCACGCGGCCCTGCCCGATGCGCGGCTGGTCGTCTTCGACCGCAGCGGGCACTTCCCCTTTATCGAAGAGCCGGAGGCTTTCACCACCACAGTGCATCGCTGGCTGGCCGGCCTGCCCGCCTGGGAGGGATAGGCCGGCCCGTCGCCCCAGGCCCCGCTACTTCCCCCTCGCCGTAGGCGTGGAGCTCGCGGTCATGGTGGCGGTCGCCGGGGCCGGGAGCGCGGTCGGCTTGCCGGGCGAGGGCTCGGGGGTGCTGGTGCTCGTGGGCGCCGGCGGGGCCGGCGGCACCGTGGCGATGGCGATTTTGGTGGCCGGCACCGGCGTGCGGGTCGCCGTCGGCGACATGCGCCCGGGCGTCGCGGTGGGCGACTGATTGGCCGGCGGGAGGGTGCTCGGGGGCGTCGCGGTGCTGGTGGCCGACGACCGGGTTGCGGTGCTGCTGGGTGGGACGGGCGTACAGGTTGGCGTCTTCGTTGTGGTGCTGCTGGGTGGGACGGGCGTGCGGGTTGGCGTCTGCGTTGGCAGGATCGCCGTGGCGCTCGCCGGCGCCGCCGGGGGCGTGGGCGCCACGGTGGGCGACGCCGGATCGTCTGTGGGCGTCGCGCTGCTTGTCACCGCGGTCAGGGTGGCGGTCGCCGGAGACAGGGCTGTCGGGGTAGTCGTTACGGCGACCAGAGTGGCGGACGCCAGGGGTGCCGGCGTGCCGATCACCGGCGGTGTGGTCGGCACGGGCAGCACGGTCTCGGCGGATGCGGGGCTGGCCGGCAGGTCCGTAGGGGCCGGGGCCGCGGCGACGGGGGTCAGCGCCACAGCGATCGCGCGCTCAAACCGGTCCACAGTCCAGCCCTCATATGGGACCGGCTCCGGCTGGGCGGGTGGGAATGGGTGAATGCGGTTGTTGGCGATGCCGAATGCGCCCGCGGGTCCGCCGGTGACGTTGTAGAGGCCCTGGGCGCGATCGACCACGGTCAGGAAGAGGAGCAAGTGCTCCCCCGACCCAAAGGCAAGATCGATGCTCGGAGGGTGGGGATTATAGCCGCCAAACGTTGGGATTAACCGGATAGGGGGTGTACCTGCCGGCGGCGGCGCTGTTAGCCACTGCCGAACGGTAAGATCTTGTACCGCCCAGTTTCCCACACCCGCCAGGTCAGTTGCGTTTCGCGGCCCGGTCTGCCCTTCGACAATCGTATCTGCTTTCCTGGCCAGTGTGGCTAGATCCCATACAGGAGTCGGGCTGGGGTATGGTGGTGGGGTTGGCTCGTCCGGGTTGCGATAGGCGGGCTGGTAGGGCGGCAGCGGCGCCACTGGTGAGAAAAAGGTGACGCGCCGGATCTCGGTGCCGCCCGGCTGGCCCACCAGGCAATACACCTCCCCATCCGGAGCGACGGTGGTATCACGCATAATCCGTGCGTACGGGCCAGCGCCCGGCAGTCGTGCATGCGCGATCAGGTGGCCATCCAGCGCATAGTGCAAGAGGGTGTCATAAAATCCAGCCGGTTGCGGCACCCATTCTTCGGCCACGACATAGATACTGCCATCGGCCTGCATATGCAAGACCTGTAGATCGGTTAAAGTGTTGCTTACTACCAGGGTGATCCCCGCGGCGCCACCCGCGGTGGAATACAAATCACGAGCAATCCATCCGCTATTAGACTGCCCATGATCGTCGAGCGAAACGTACCATATATAATCGTGCGTGTTCACTGGTAGGTCAACGATAGAATGGGGAGCTAGCTGCCCCTCTTGGTCCACGAGCTGCACGACCGGGGTGCTGAGGTCGCGCTGGATCAGCACCTGCTCGCCGGCGCCGAGCGTGAAGTCGGTCAGGCCCTGGGCCATCAGCTCGGACATGGGGTACTGGGCCAACAGGCGGCCGGCGAGGGTCGCGCGCAGCACTGTGCTCCCGTTGGGGCCGCGGCTCAACACCCACAACTCCGCGCCCCGGATCTTCATGCTGGTGGCCTCATGCAGCGAAAACTGCGTGGAAATCACGCCCAGCTCTACGCCCATTGCGCCGTAGTGATAGAGTTGGTTGTCGCGGTCGCCGACCCAGAAGCTGCCGTCGGGCGCCGCGGCCAGCCCTACCACGCTTTCGATCGGTATGGGCATGGTAAAGAGGAGCGTGGAATCCCTCCGTGGTACGGATGTCGGGAGCCAGCCGGGCGTGCCGGGCGCGCGGGCCGGCGTGGCGGCCAGCCGCACGCCGACCCAGGCCCAGAGGCCGATCCCGGCCGCCAGCAACAAGGCGAGGGTCAGCAGGCTGAGCAGGGCGTCGGTCCGCCGGCGGCGCGCAGGCGGCGGGAGCCCGGCCGGCGCGGGCGGCACCTCGGGGAAGGGGAGGACCTCGATTTCCTCGGGCGGCGGATAGTCCGGCACCGCATTGCTCCTCTCGCGCAGGGATCCAGTAGCTGTTAGCGGCCAGCAGTCAGCAGTCAGCAGTCAGGATTCAGCCGTCTGCAATACATTCATCATAGGGTCCGAGGGCGGAGAATACAATGGCTGAGCGGCACGCTACCGGGATGGTTAGCGGGATAAAAACCGGGTAAGCGGTCCGCCTTACCTGGTGCGGCCTCAAGCGACCCCTTGGATTATGAGGAGTGAGCACCCCCAGGTGCGAACGCTGCCCCACCCGCGTTCGCACCTGGGGGTGCTCACTCCTCGCTCAGCGATTACCCAGGGGGTGGCTGGCACTTGCCCTAGCTTCTGCGCTTGCCAGCGCCCGGCGCCTGGAGTATAATAAACCTCAGTAGATCTGCGGGCGCCGGCTCTCCCGGCGCTCGTGCCACGTTTGTCGTTTAGCACCAGAAAGAGCCCACCCCGCCTATGAGCTCCCGTAAAGCCCCGGCCGGGCCCAAGAAGCCCCCCCCGCCCGCGCCGCGCCGCGGGCCGGCCCGCCCCGCCGTCCCGGTGCGGACGGTCCGGCCGGGGCGCCGCGACACCTTCGGCCTCTACTTTGTGCTCAGCTCGGCCATCTTCATCTTCCTGTTTGGGGCCGCCGTCTGGGGCTTGCGCACGCTGAATCGCAACAATGCGGCGGCGGCGGCGACGCCCAGCCCGCCCGCGCGCTCCGTGGTCGCCCCGGCGACGGCGACGATCGAGACCGTGACGCAGCTCCCGCTGCCGCCGGTGAGCGAGTCGCCGCTGCCCAACTACACGCCGCCGGCCGTGCCGACACTGCCCGCGCCACAGGCGCTGCAGTCGGGGACCTTCGCCCCCCTCGCGCCGATCACCTCGATTGTGACGGATGTGACGCGCGTCCAGGTGCCGGCCCGCTTTCCCGCGGTGATCCCGCAGCCCAGGCTGGATCTGTCGGCGCCCGCGGTGGATCTGGGCACGATCCAGGCCGGCGCCGTCCTGACCCGCGCGCTGACCCTGGCCAACCCGGGGGCGCGGGAGTTGATCATCCGCGGCCTCGTGAGCGACTGTGCTTGCCTGACCGCGCGCGCCGATGCATCCCGGCTGCCGACGGGCACCCGCACGTACCTCCTGCTCACCTATGACTCGAAAACCGACCAGAGCCCCAGCGGCCGGGCCGAGCACCTGCTGACTCTGGTGACCACCGACGGCCAACAGCCGCTCACGCCGCTCACCGTCACCGTGACTCTGCCCTGATTCGCGCCCGCTGGGCCACACCTAGAAAGCCGAGCAACCGATGAAGCGTTTATTAGGGGCCTTGCTGCTTGTGATCGGGCTGGCGGCGCCTGGCGTGCGGGCCCAGAGTCCGCTGGTGGTCCAGGACCAGGGCGTGACCCTGGAATTCCCCGACCGCCTGACGTTCAAGGCCCACGTGGCCGGCAGTGCCGGGATCGATCGGGTGATCCTCGAATATGGGGTCGAGAAGCTGACCTGCGGGACCGTGATCGCCAAAGCGTTTCCCCATGTCGACGCCGGCTCCGCGGCGGACGTCAGCTGGACCTGGGAGATGCATAAGTCGGGCTCCGAGCCGCCGGGCGCGCGCATCTGGTACCGCTGGCGCGCGACGGATAAAGCCGGCCACGAGACCGTCTCCGACAAGCACGACGTGCTCTGGCTCGACCACCAGCACGCGTGGCAGAGCCTGACCCGCGATAAGCTGACCCTGCACTGGTATGCGGGGTCGTCCAGCTTCGCCCAGGGCCTGCTCGACTCGGCCGTCGGCTCCCTGCAGCAGCTCAAGCAGACGACAGGGGTGGTGCTGGCCTGGCCGACCGATCTCTATATCTACGACAATACAGCCGCCATGCAGGGGGCGGTGCTCTACCAGCCGGGCTGGACCGGGGGGCTGGCCTACCCGACCAACGACATCGTGCTGATCGGCATCAGTCCGCAGCAGGTCGATTGGGGCAAGCGGACCGAAGCGCACGAGCTCACGCATGTGCTGGTCGGGCACCTGGCGTTCTCCTGCCTGTCGAGTATTCCCACCTGGCTGAACGAGGGGATCGCCGTCTATGGCGAAGGCGGGCCCGAGGCCAGCAGCCGGACGCAGCTGCAGCAGGCCATCAGCGCGAATAAGCTGATGTCGGTGCGCTCGCTGAGCGGGGGGTTCTCCGAAGACCCGGGCAAGGCCGACCTCTCCTACTCCGAATCTTACAGCCTGGTCAACTTCCTGATCACCCAGTATGGCCAGCCCCGGATCATCAAGCTGTTCGGCGATTTACGCGACGGCATGAAGATCGACGACGCCTTGAGCGACGCGGAAGGCTTGAGCCTCGACACGCTCGAAGACCGCTGGCGCACCGCCGTCGGCGCGCCGCCGCGGCCGGCGTCCGCCAGTCCGGTGGCCACGATGCTGCCGACGGCGGTCCCGACATACCGCCCGATCAGCGGCGCACCCCTGCCGCCGACCGCGGTGGCGGCCGCGATCCCGCCGGCCGCGGCGCCGGGCGTGAGCTTTGTGCGATCCTCTGATCTCCCGATCATACCTCTATTACTGGGCGGGGCGGCGGCCGGGCTGGTCGCCTGTATTGCCGGCCTGGTGGGCATCTTCTTCGTCCTCAGCCAGAGGAGGAAACACCGATGAGCATGCTTTTACCCATTGCCGGGCCGCGCCGGGCCGCCCGGGCGCAGCGCGCCGCGGCCGCCGGCCTGCTGGCGGTCCTGATCGGCCTGGCCGGATGCGGGGCGGCGGCCGGGCCGCTGCGCCCGGGTCCGGGGCTGGCCGCGCCGCCGTTCCTGGCGCGGGCCGCCCAGGCGTTGCCCACGGCCACTGTGCCCGGCACGCCGCCGAGCCGCCCGGGGCATTACGAAAATGGCGACCTGGGGGTGGCTTTCGATTATCCCGCCACCTGGACGGCAGCGGCCGGCAAACAGGCCAACGCGCTGACGATCCTGCGTGAGCCCGAGCGCGAGATCGTGGTCGTCGCCTTCTACGGCTCGCTGCCGGCCGGTAGCAGTCTGCAGGATACGGCCCAGAAAATCCGTGACGCTAATACGACCGGCCTGAGCAATATTGTGTCGCGTAGCGAGAAAGCGATCCAGCTGGCAGATGGCCGGGCGGCCTGGGTCAGCGAGCTCGACGCCGACCAGTCCGACGGCACGACGCTGCGGATCATCCTGACCTCGGCGGCGCGCGGTGGGCGGATCGTGAGCCTGCTGGTGTATGGGCTGCCGATCGGCGTCGAGCGGCAACGCCGGGCGCTCGAAGACATGACCGCCAGCCTGCACCTCAGCGCGCCCCAGCTGTATGGCATCTCCCGCGACCAGGCGCTGGTCGAGGTGGGCGGCGAGTCCAATAATCCGCGGGACTATGATCCGGCCACGGGCGGCCATAATGCGCTGATCTTCAGCGGCCTGGTCACCTTCAACCAGCAGTTGGAGGTGGTGCCGGACCTGGCCGAGTCCTGGGAGATTTCGCCCGATGGCACCGTTTACACTTTCCACCTGCGCAAAAACGCCCGCTTCCATAATGGCCGCGCCGTGACGACCGCCGACGTGATCTACTCCTGGGAGCGGGCGGCGGCCCCGGCCACGAACTCGGACGACGTGCTGACCTACCTCGGCGATATTGTCGGCATCCAGGCCCGCCACGACGGTAAGGCCGATCATATCGCCGGGCTGCACGCGGTCGACGATCAGACGCTGCAGGTGACGATTGACGCCCCGAAGCCCTATTTCTTGATGAAGCTGACCTATGGCGTCTCCTCCATCGTCGACCGGGCGAACGTCGAGTCGGGGCCGGCCTGGTATCGGACGCCGAACGGCACGGGGCCGTACAAGCTGATCCGCTGGGACGCGGGGAAGCTGCAGCTGTACGAACGCAACCCGGACTTTTACCTGGGCCCGCCCGCCATCCGCTATGTGATCCAACAACTCTATGCCGGCGTGGGCATCCGGCTGTATGAGACGGGCGATATCGACTTCACGGGGGTCAGCCGCTATGACGTGGCGCGGGTGCGCGATCCCCAGGAGCCTTTGCACCAGGATCTACGCGAGGGCGTCAGTATGTGTACCTCGAAGATTACCTTCGACGTGCGCCAGGCGCCGTTTGACGATCCCAAAGTGCGGCAGGCCTTCGCCCTAGCCGTCGACAAGCAGCGCTATCTCGACATCGCCCTGCAAGGGGTCGGGCTGCCGGCCCATGGGCTCTACCCGCCCGCGCTGCCCGGCTATAACCCGGGCTTCAAAGGCCAGACCTTCGATCCGGTCCTCGCTCGGCAGCGGTTGGCCGAGTCCCGCTACCATGACGCCGCCCACCTGCCGCCGATCGTCTTCACCACCAGCGGCTACGGCAGCGACGTGGGACCGACCGTGTCGGCGCTGATCGCGATGTGGCAGGCCAACCTCGGGGTGGCGGTCACGGTGGAGAACCTGGAGCCCGACCATTACATCGACGAGCTGCATGCCGGCCGGCATGGCCAGCTGCTCTCGGATGGCTGGTGCGCGGATTACCCGGACCCCGAGAACTTCGCCGACGCCCTCTTTCACTCCGGCGCCCAGCAGAATCTCGGCCATTACGCCAATCCGGCGCTCGACACGCTGCTGGAGAAGGCCCGGGTCGAGCGGGATGTCGCCCAGCGGATGGCGCTGTACCAGCAGGCCGAGGGGCTGATCGTCGACGACGCCGCGGCGATCTTCCTCAGCCATGGGCTCAGCTTCGTGCTGGTCAAGCCCTACGTCCAGGGCTATGTCCTGACCCCCATTGGCGTACCGCTGGAGCGCTATTTGTCGATCGATCCGGCCCAGCTAAAGTAGTATAATGGGGAACGAGCGGCGGTCTAAGTTTGTGGCAGAAGAATAAGCGGCGAGTCGAGATAGGAGATACTAACAATGAAGTTAGCGGAACGCATGCATCGCCTGGGCACGGAGAGCGCTTTTGAGGTGGCCGCGCGGGCGCGGGCGCTGGAGGCGCAGGGCTCGCCGATGATCCACCTGGAGATCGGCGAGCCCGATTTTGATACGCCGGCGCACATCCGGCACGCGGCGTGCGACGCCCTGGAGGCCGGGTACACGCATTATGGCCCGGCGACCGGCTTGCCGGAGTTGCGGCAGGTGCTGGCCAAGCATATCGAGCGGACGCGGGGCCTCGCGGCCGATCCCGAGAACGTGATCGTCACGCCGGGGGCCAAGCCGATCATGTTCTACGCGATCATGGCGCTCGTCGAGCCCGGCGACCAGGTCATCTACCCCAATCCCGGCTTCCCGATCTACGAGAGCATGATCAACTTTATCGGCGGCGAGGCGATTCCCCTGCAATTGAGTGAAAGCCGGGGCTTCGGCTTCGAGATCGAGGACCTGGAAGCCCTGATCTCCGACCGCACGCGGATGATTATCCTCAACAGCCCGCAGAACCCGACGGGCGGCGTGCTGCCGCGCGAGACGCTGGCCGGGATCGCCCGCCTGGCCGTCCAGCACGACCTCGTCGTGCTCGCCGACGAGATCTACAGCGATATCCTCTACGAAGGCACGCACCACAGCGTCCTGGAGTTCCCCGGCATGCTGGAGCGGACGATCCTGCTCGACGGCTTCTCAAAAACCTACGCCATGACCGGCTGGCGGCTGGGGTACGGCCTCTTCCCGGCGGCCCTGATCCCCCATATCAGCCGGCTGATCATCAACAGTGTGTCCTGCACCGCGTCGTTCAGCCAGAAGGCCGCGGTCGCGGCGATCACCGGCCCGATGGACGACGTCGAGCATATGGTGGCCGAGTTCCGCAAGCGGCGCGCTCTGGTGATCGCGCGCCTGAACGAGATCAAGGGCCTGCGCTGCGTCATGCCGCACGGCGCCTTCTATGCCTTCCCCAACATCCAGGGCACCGGCCTGGACAGCCGCGCCTACGCGGACTATCTGCTGACGCAGGCCGACGTAGCCGTCTTGCCGGGCACCGCCTTCGGCCAGTTCGGCGAGGGCTACATCCGCATCAGCTTCGCCAACTCGCTCGACAACCTCAACGAAGCCCTGAACCGCATCGAGCGGGCCACCGCGCGCCTGGTGAAGTAGCCTGTAGCTGACTCCGGGATCGGAGTGGGGACGGTAGCCTGGCGGCTGAAGCCGCGGCTACGGATACGAAGCCCGCCTGCGCGGGCTCCACGGGGCCTGGCAGCGCCAGCCAGGCTCTCTTGTGATCGCACGCTGGCCGGCTTATTGGAGCAGCGGCGAGTCTGCTGCCAGTAGCCCTCTTCCGCACAAGGGTAGCCGGGGTCGGAGACCCCGGCTACCCTTGTGCGCCCCCAGACGCCGGATCTTTGTGGGGGGTGCCGAGCCGGTCGTTGTACTTCTTGAGCAGGTCGTCCAGCGCCTCGCGCAGGAGGGTGGCTTCGTTGCGTTTCACCGTCTTGGCCAGGTGGGCCAGGCGCTCCAGCTGGGTCGCCGTGTAGTAGCTCGTCTTCGTAATCATGCGGCTGTCGGCCAGCGGCAGCGCGACCTTGTTGCGCCCGGTGGCCTTGGCGACGTAGAGGGCCTGGTCGGCTTCCCGGATCAGCTCCACTTCGCCGGTGCCGTTGGCCGGATAGCCAGCCAGCCCGATCGAGCAGGTGATGCGCACGTCCGGGCAGGCGGCAAATTGCAGATCGGCCACCCGCCGCCGGAGCTCCTCCAACAGGGTAAAGGCGTCGTCGACCCGGGTCGCGGGCAGGGCGCCGCCGAACTCATCCCCGCCATAGCGCGCCAGGACGGTTGTCTCGGGCAGGGTCTCCTGCATGACCCGGGCGATTTGCTGCAAGACCTGGTCGCCGCAGGGTTGGCCATTGCGCGTATTGAGTTCCGCAAAACTATCGCCGTCGAAGAGGAAGAGGCTGAGCGGCTCGCCGGAGCCCTGGGCCTCCGGCAGCAGCGTCTCGCGCAACAAGTGGCGAAAGTAAGCGGCGGTAACTAAGCCGGTCAGGCTGTCCGTCGTGGGCAACTCAAATGTGCGGGGGTAGTTCATCCGGGGCACCGCCTTTCACATACTATGGGTCCTATACATATGTACCTTAACATACATATATTAGCATGAGTATCTCGTCCTGTCAATAGGCCTTGGCGGCTGGGGAGTACCGATTTGCGCTGTCCCGCACAGGTTGGTACAATGCTCCAGGAAAGGGGGATGCTGCCAATGGGGGAAAAGAGTAGCGCGCCGCCCACGGCGGTCACCGGACGCGATGCGCAGAAGACCTTCAAGCCGCTCAGCGAAACGGCGATTGCCGCTTACACCGACGCCGCCAGCTTCAGCAAAGGCCGGAACTATGCGCTGGGCGGCTATATCTCCGACCCGGTCTTGCGCGGCGATCGCTTGCGGGCCAACAGCGCCGGCTCCAGCGGGGGTCCGTACCGGGTCGAGGTGACCCTGGTGCCGGCGGGGGCCCCAGGCCGCGATCCACTCGCGAGCTGGTCCTGTAGCTGCCCGCGGGGCGGCTTCTGCAAGCATGTCGTCGCGCTGCTGCTGGTCTGGGTCACGCAGCCCGATACCGTCGAGGTACGGGGCGATATCCTTGCGCGCTTGCAGGAATGTAGCCGGGAGGAGTTGCTTACGCTGATCGGCGGGTTGCTGAAGCGGGAGCCGGACCTGGACGGCTGGATCGAGTTGATGCTGCCGGCGGTCACCAAAACCCAGGCGCCCGGGGCGGCGGCCACGCGGACGGTCAACGAAGCCAAGATCCAACGGCGGGTCGAGTCGGCGCTGCAAGGGATGGGCTATGGCTGGGGCGAGTCGGACGAAAGCGGCGAGGAGCTGGACGACCTGGTCACGATGGGCGATACGTATGCCGCCGCCGGGCAATGGGCCAACGCGCAGGCGGTCTATACGGCTATTCTGGAAGAGATCGTGCCGCGCTACGAAGAGCTAGACGACGAGGATGGGGCAATCGGCGAGGTGGTCACCGCCTGTGGGGCGGGCCTGCGCCAATGCCTGGAGGCGCAGGCAGCCCTGCAGGGGGCCGATCGCCTGCCGGCGACCGACCGGCTGGCCTTGCTCAGGACTCTGCTCGACGTCTGGGAGCTGAACCAGGAGTTTGCCATCTGGGAGGAAGTGGCCGAGCTGCCCGCGGTGCTGGCCCGCGGCGCCACCGCCGAAGAGCGGGCGGCGCTGACTGGCTGGATCCGTGAGGGGGACGGGCCGCTGGATAAAGCGCAGGTCGAGTTCCTGCTGGCGCTGAAGCAGGCGAGTAACCTGAGCCCGGAAGAGATCCTGGCGGAGTACCGGGCGGCCGGTCTCTATGACGAGGTGGCCGGGCGCTTGATCGATATGGGGCGGGTGGCCGAAGCGTTGGCCCTGGCCAAAGACAAGCTGCGCGCGGAGATGGACATCCTGCCCTTTGCCGAGCAGCTGGCCGCGCTGGGGAGCGAGTGGCAGCAGGCGGCGTTGGCGCTGATCGCCGACCGGCTGGGGGAAGAGAAGAACGAATGGGCGCGCACCCATTACCTGGAATGGCTGGAGCGCCACTATCTGCGCTATGGCCTGGCGGCCGAGGCTCTGGCCACGGCGCGCCGCCGGTTCGAGATGGCGCCCGGGAAGGCGACCTACGAAGCGGTGCAAGCGGCGGCCACGTTGCCGGGCGCGGCGGCGGGTGGCTGGGACGCATTGCGCCCGGAGCTGATCGCCACCCTGGAGCGCCAAGGGGACTGGGACGAGCTGATCGACATCTACTTGCAGGAAAGCCAGATCCCAGCGGCCCTGGCGGCCCTGGCGGCTATGGAGAAACCCCGGGCCACCCCCACCCGCAACGCCTGGGGGCCGTATAACCTCGACTTGCAGCCGCTCGAATACGGGCGCCGGGTGGCGGAGGCCGCCGAGGCCACCCACCCGCGGGAGGCGCTGGCCATCTACAAGCGTCTGGTCGAGCAGTATATCGACCTGCGGGGGCGGGAAAGCTACCAACGTGCGGCCGAGGTGTTGCTGCGGGTCAAGAAGCTCGACCACCAGCTGGGGCAGGGGGCGGAATGGGTGGCGTATATCGCCGACCTACGCACCCGGAACAAGAGTCTCCGCGCGCTCAAGGAAGAGCTGGATCGACGGAGCTTGACATAACTGGAGAATAACTGGCCAGGAGCGCTTCGGCCACGGCCAGGTCTTCCGGCGTGGTGATTTTCAGGTTGCGGGGATCGCCCTCGAACACATAGACGGGGATGCCGAGGGCTTCGAGCAGGCCGGCGTCGTCGGTGACCGTCAGGTTCTGCTCCTGGGCCTGGCGATAGGCCGGGGCGAGCAGGTCATAGCGGAAGACTTGCGGGGTTTGTGCGTGCCAGAGGGTGGCCCGATCGGGCGTGGCCTCGATTTGCCCCGTGCGGTCGACCACCTTCACCGTGTCGCGGGCGCGCACCGCGGCGATAGCCGCCCCATGGTCCGCGGCGGCGGCGATGCCGCGCTCGATCAACGCGCGGCTCACCAGCGGGCGCGCGCCGTCGTGGACCAGCACCAGGTCCAGGCGTGTGCCGGCGGCGCGGGCGGCCGTTTCGAGCGCGGCCAGCCCCTGGCCGGCCGAGTCCTGCCGCCGCAAGCCGCCCGGCACCACGGCGACGACCTTACGCCAGCCGATCTGTTGCCCCAGGGCCCGCATCTGCTCTAAGGTTTGGGGGTTGGCGACGACGACGATCGCCTGGACGGCGGGGGTGGCCTCGAAGGCGCCGACGCTCCAGGCCAGCACCGTCTGGCCACCCAGCAGTGCAAATTGCTTATCGCGGCCCTCCATGCGCCGGCTGCCCCCGGCTGCCACGACGATCGCCCCGTTCCACCCCTCCGGGGTCACGCAGATTCCCGCTGGTGTTCCTTGATCGCCGCAAAGATCATGCGGCCGGCGACCGTCTGCAGCACCCGGGTGACGACGACATCCACATCGCCGTGGTCCACATAGCGCCGCCCGTTTTCGACGACAATCATGGTACCGTCGTCCAGGTAGGCGACCCCTTGATTGGCTTCTCTACCATCCTGGATGACGCGCACCCGCATTTCTTCGCCGGGCAGCACGGCCGGCTTGACCGAGTTCGCCAGTTCGTTGACGTTGAGCACGCGCACGCCTTGCAGCTCGGCGACTTTGTTCAGGTTATAATCGTTGGTGATCACCGGGTAATGATGCGTGCGGGCGATCTTGATCAGCTTGTCGTCGACCGCGCTGACGCCGTCGGCGTCGATCTCCGAGATCTGGATGGGGACAATCGAGTCCTTCTGCAGGCGCTTCAGCATTTCCAGGCCGCGGCGGCCGCGGGCGCGGCGCAGGCTATCCGCCGAATCGGCGATACGTTGCAGCTCGTTAAGTACGAAGCGCGGGATCAGGAAGGCGCCGTCGATGAAGCCCGTCTGGCTGATATCGGCGATGCGCCCGTCGATAATCGCGCTGGTATCGACCAGGATATACTTCTCCTGCGGGGGGGCGGCCTTTGCCGGGGTGGCGCCATTGGTGGCCAGGTGCGCAGGGTTCAGGACACTCAGGACGTCGAGGAATTCACCGCGGCGCATGACCATCAGGTAGATCCCCAGGTAGCCAAAGATGATCGCGGCGGCCGAGGGCAACAGCTGGCCCAGGTCGCCGGGCAGGCGGCTGAGGGGGATGGTCAGCAGCGCGGCGGCGGTCAGGCCGAGAATCAGGCCGATCACGGCGGCCAGGATGTCGATCGCGGCGATCAGCTTCAGCCGCCGGCGCAGCCAGTGGAGGGGGATGGTGGTCAGGTACGGGGTGGCGAAGAAGCCCAGAAAGGCGGTCAGGAGGATCACCGCGACTTGCAGGCTCAGATCCAACCCGGGGATCGCCCGTTGTAGGTAGAGGTCGATATTCCCGCCGACCAGTCCCCCGCCCAGCAGGCCGACCAGCGAGATGTACATCTTGCTATTCATTTGTGCGCCTCCGGATAATTGCGGGCCTACCATCGCCCCACGCGCGGGCGTGACGGAAGGCCAGGTCTGCCCGGGGGCTGCCGTCGAATAAAAGGTGCCGGCCCAGCTCCCGGGGTGCAACAAAAATGGCGTGCCGCATTAACGGGCACGCCGGACATGGTATACTCCTGGCTCGCTTCGGTCCTGGCCGTTAGGCCAACGCGGGCGAGCTATACGTAACACCGGCCAGATGGCACGCAGTACCACGAGACGCGGCCGGGTGGGGGCTTGAGCGATAAAAGGTTTGCTAGGGCCACCACCCCATCCGCGGGATAATTACCATGCCGGCGCCATGACACGCCGCTGCACTATTGACGATCATAGCAGATCTGCCGGGGCGCTGTCAATTGGCTACCGTCCTTTTTCGCCCCGGAATCGACCGGCGGTGCAACATTGACGGGCGTTTTGCGTAAACGTATAATGACAGCGCGCACAACGAAAGGAGACCGCCTGTGGCGGGAGAACTGAACCTGCGAGTGGTGCTGGCCCGGCCGCGTGTGCCGGTTATGCCCACGGAACAACTCGTCTATGCCCTCCTGGAGCTGCGCCCGGCGCCGGGGGCGGTGACGACCACCCTGCCGCTCAACCTCAGCCTGGTGCTGGACCGCAGCGGCTCCATGCGCGGCGCCAAGATGGACCGGTTGCGCGAGGCCACCCAGGCCGTGCTCAACCTGATGCAGCCGCAAGATACGATCTCGGTGATCGTGTTCAATAACAAAACCCGCGTGCTCGTGCCGAGCCAGGCGCTCACCGACTCCAGCCGGGCCCAGGTGGCGGACGAGATCCGCCGCCTGGAGGCCGACGGCGGCACGCACATGGCGCCCGCGATGGAAGCCGGGCTCCTGGAGCTCTGGCGCCGCGCCGGCCCCCCCCCCCCC
>DATGEF010000526.1:0-3104 GCA_035310405.1 Chloroflexia bacterium
GCAGCGGGTTGAGCCAGATCAGGCGGAAGGCGGTGCGTTGCAGGTGCGCCAGCTCGGCCGCCAGTTGCGCCGGCGTGCCCCGGTCCCAGCCGTCGCTGATCATGCAAACGACCGCGCCCTGCCCCAGCACCCGGCGCGCCCATCCCGTGTTGAACGCGCGCAGGGCGGCGCCGATACGCGTCCCGCCGGACCAATCGACCACGGAGTGCCCGACCTCGGCCAGCGCCAGGTCCACCGTCCGCGCCCGCAAGGCCCGCGTGATGCGCGTCAGGCGGGTGGCGAAGACGAAGACCTCGGCGTGGCGCAGCCCGCGGTTCAGGATATAGAGAAAGTGCAACAGCACCCGCGTATACGGCGCCATGGAGCCGCTGATATCGCAGAGCAGCACCAGCGGGCGCGGGCGGGTATCCGGCCCCCGCCAGGCCAGCCCCAGCGGCACGCCGCCGTGGCGCATGGCGGCACGCAGGGTGCGGCCGATGTCGAGCCGGCGGCCGCGCCGGGCCCGGGTCAGCCGCCGCGTGCGCCGCCAGGCCGGCTGCCAGCGCCAACCCGCCAGCAGGGCGTGGGCCTGGCGGAGCTCCTCTGCCGTAAACTCGCCGAAATCGCGCTGCCGCAGCCGCTCATAGGCGCTGTAGAGCAGCACCCGCTCCGGCAGCCGGCCATCGCCCGCCTCCTCCCCCGGCAGGTCCGGCGCATCCGTCGCCAGCAGCCGCTCGACTCCCCCACCCACGTCCGGGGCGTCGTCCCGAGACGGAGGGACCGGGCGGGCGGGCGGCCCGCCCGGTCCCTCCGTCTCGGGGCGCGGAGCGGCAGTGTCCGAGGGGATGATGATCTGGCGGGTGCGGCCCCAGAACTGGCGGAAGATCAGGTCATAGCGCGGCCAATCTTCGTGGCGGTTGCAAAGCAGCGCCCGCGCCGCGTAATAGACGGTCGCGCGATCGGCCGAGTCGACCAGGCCGGCCGCCAGCACTTGGAGCCAACTCTGCATCTGGCCGGCCGTCGTGGGCACCCCGTTGCGCCGCAAGAGGCGCTCGAAGGCGAGCCAGCGCCCGGCCAGTCTAGCCCCCAGCGCGTCCAACGGCCTCCGCCTTCTGCACCAGCGGCGCGATTTCGCCCCGCAGGCGCTCGATATCTTCCTGATGCTTCAGCAAGACCCCGAGGGTGTCCTCCAGCACGGCGGCTGACAGGGTTTGCTGCTCCAGGGCCAGCAGCGCCGCCGCCCAGTCCAGCGTCTCGGCCAGGCCAGGCAACTTGTAGAGGTCGCGGCGGCGCACCTCCTGCACCAGGCCGACCACCTGCCGGGCCAGAGTCTGCGTCATCCCGGGCAGCCGGGCGCGCAGCACGGCGAGCTCTTTGTCGAAGCTGGGGTAGTCGATCCAATGATAGAGGCAGCGCCGCTTCAGCGCATCGTGGATCTCGCGCGTGCGATTGCTGGTGATAATCACCGCCGGGGGCTGGACGGCGTGGAAGGTGCCGATCTCGGGGATCGTGATCTGGAAATCGGCGAGCAGCTCCAACAGGAAGGCCTCGAATTCCTCATCGGCACGGTCGAGTTCGTCGATCAGCAGCACGGGGCGCCCCGGCCCGGGATAGCTGACCGCCTCCAGCAGGGGGCGCTTGATCAGGAACTCGGGCCCGAACAAGTGGGCCGAGTCGGGGGCGGCGGCGGCCGGGCCGGCTTCCAGCAGCCGGATCTGCAGCATTTGCCGGGCATAGTTCCATTCGTAGACCGCGGTGCTCACGTCCAGGCCCTCATAGCACTGGAGCCGGATCAGCGGGGTGCCGAGCAGATCGGCCAGGGTGCGGGCCACGGCGGTCTTGCCCACCCCGGCCTCGCCTTCAAGAAAGAGGGGCTTGGGCAGGTGCCAGCTCAGGTAGAGCGCGGTCGCCAGCGCGCGGTCCGCGACATAGCCATGGGCGGCCAGCGAGTCCAGGAGGGCCGGGATCGACGCGAACGCCGATCCGGCCCCCGCAGGCGGCGGTGCCGGCACACGGCCGGCACGGAGCTCATCAGCCATGGCCGGGCTCGGGCACCTGGCCGCTCATGCCGGCGCTGTCCGAGACCCATTTGCCGCTGATCGGGCTCAGGAAGTCGTAGGCGATCCAGAAGGGCTTGCCATCGTCGCCGACATGGCGGTGCAGCCGGAAGTGGTAGGTGGCCGTCTGGATCTCCTCGGGCTGGCCCGGCCGCTGGACATGCGAGGTACGGGTCACGGCCGCCAGGGCAATGCCGCCGTGGCTGGTCGCCAGGGGGTCCCAGGACTCGACCCGCACGCTGATCCCGCTGTAGCTCACCCCGGTCACGCGGCCCGCGTCGACCTCGGCCTGTTGCTGCTGGAGCAGGGGCAGCGTGTATTGCTGGTAGGCCAGCGCGGTGAGGCCCTGGGTGGTAGCGAAATCGAATTGCCCCTGCGCGCTCACGCTACGCGCCGTGTAGAAATGGGTGAAGTAGTCCTGGATCTCGGGCCCGATCTGGGCCGTGGTCACCGCAGCGGCGCGCGCCAGGTCCGAGAGCCAGGCGTTGGCCGCGGGATTGAAGAAATCAAACGCTTGCCAGGCCACCTGGCCGTTGCCGAGGTCGGTCCGCTTCAACAAGAACTGGAGATCGAGCGTCTCGGGGCTCACAGTGCTGTCGGTCCGCACCTGGGTCTGCGTGCGGTGGATCGTGGCCGCGACCACCGGCTTGCCGTCCGCCCCGGGCGCATCAAGCGTGACTCCGATCACGGCCACGTCGCTATAGCTCACCTGGCGCAGCTTGCCGGCGTCCGCGTCGGCCTGGTTTTTGTTCAGCAGGGCCAGGGTGTAGTCGCGATAAGGGGGGGCGGTCAGGTTGGTGATCGTCGAGAGGTCAAACTGGCCGCCGGGCGCGAGCGTGCGCGCCTTGTAGAACAGGGCGAAGTAGGCCTGGACCTCGGGCGTATAGTCCGGCGACCCGGCGGGCGACTGGACCAGGGCGGCCATCGCCACCACGCCGGGCACGGGCGTCGCGATGGCGGTCGGGATGACAAAGGTTGGGCTCGCGGCCACGCTGACGGCGGTCGGGCTCGGCGGCGGGGCGGATGTAGCGGTGGCCGCGGGGGGCGCGGCGGTGTTCGTCGCCGGTG
>DATGEF010000527.1:0-6044 GCA_035310405.1 Chloroflexia bacterium
CCTATTTAACCGCCGTGGCCGCCGGGGGGCCATCCGAGGTCTGGGCCGTGGGCCAGGGCCTCTTCCACTGGGACGGCAGTGCCTGGACCGAGCGGACCGCCGACCTGGGCGCGCTGCTGCCCCCCGGGGCGCGCTTGGCTCTGACTGGCGTCACCGTCCCGCGGCCGGGCGAGGTCTGGGCCGCCGGCGTCTATTACAGCGGGGCCAATACCGCGCCGACCCCGATTCTCCTGCATGAGGACGGCGCCGGCTGGCAACGGGTGGAGGGGCAGCTCCCGGTAGGGGTCGGGGCGGATCTGCTGGCGGGGATCCCCGGCCAGGAGGGCATATGGGCCGCGGGCCAGGGGACCGCCCACTGGGACGGGGTGCGCTGGACCGCCGTGCCGGTGCCGGCGGCGGTGAACCGCGGCCTGACCGCGCTCAGCGTATTACCCGACGGGACCGCGTGGGCACTCTCCTGGGCGCTCCCCGGGACCGGCGGCAGCCAGATCCTGCGCTGGGATGGGCAACGCTGGAGCCTGGTGGCCAGCGCGATCGCCACGGATCCGACCGCCGGCCTCAACAGCCTGGCGATCGAAGGGCCGAATGACGTCTGGGCGGTCGGTGCGCGCTCCTACCCGACGGAGCCGGGGATCGGCGTCTCCTTCGCCCTTACGGTCCATATCTTCAACCCCTGCGCGTTGCCGACGGTGGCCCTGCCCGATCCGCACGCGCCCGGCGCGCGCTACTTCGCCCCGACCGGTCACACGCTCCGCGGGGTGTTTCGCACCTACTGGGAGCTGCATGGCGGCCTGGCGCAGTTCGGCTATCCGCTGACGGAGGAGTTCCCGGAGAAGAACGCGCTCAATGGGCAGGTCTACACAGTGCAGTACTTCGAGCGCAACCGCTTTGAGTATCACCCGGAGTACGCGGGCACGGCCTACGAGGTCTTGCTGGGCCTGTTGGGCCGCACCGTGACGGCGCGGATCGCCCCCGACTTCTCCCCCTTTCAGCCGGTGCCGGCCCCCCCGACCGGGCGGTACTTCCCGGAGACGGGACACACGCTGGCCCCGGAATTCGCCCTCTACTGGGCGCAGCACGGCGGGCTGGCGGTGTATGGCTTCCCCATCAGTGAGCCCTATCGGGAAATAAGCCGGACGGATGGGAAGGATTATCTGGTGCAGTACTTCGAGCGCAACCGCCTGGAGTACCATCCCGAGTACCGCGGCACGCCGAGCGAGGTTCTGCTCGGGCTGCTGGGCGCCGACGTGCTCAAGGCGCGCGGGTGGCTGCCCTAACGGGCGGACGCCTTAGTGCAGCCTCAAGCGACCCCCTGGGGTGCTGAGGAGTGAGCACGCCGACGTGCGAACGTGCCCCACCCGCGTTCGCACCTGGGGGTGCTCACTCCTCGCTCAACGATCGCCCATAGGGTGGCAGGCACTTGCATGAGGAAGTCTCCAGAACGCCTCGCCCCACCCAGAGGCCGCAGGCGCGCAAAGAACCACCCCCTCCGTCCGCGGAGGGGGTGGCTCTTTGCGCAAAGTGATTACCGCTTTTTCTCCCGGCGGCGCTCGCCGCGGGCGGAGGAGCCGCGGGGGTTGCCGGGGGAGCCCACCGGCCGCGCGGGCGGGGTGCCGTCGGCGGCCGGGCGGGCCGCCTGGGCCCGGGCGCGGGTGGCCCCCGGGCTCCGCGGCTTCAGCGTCTTGCTATAGGCGGCGAGCTTGCCCGGATAGACCAGGCGGAAATAGTACACGGCGTAGGCCGCGAACCCGAGCCAGATTAGGAAGATCAGGTAGAACCAGAAGCGGTTGTCCAGGCCATCGACGCCGGCGAGGCGGAAGATGACGAAGAGCACGCCGAGCAGGCCCAGGCTCATGCCGGCCACGCTCCAGAAATTGGCCACCTGGTAGTTCAGCTTATGGACGCGGTGCCAGCGGTTTTTGCCGATAAAGAAGAAATAGAGCCCGGCCGCCAGCAGGGCCGCGCTCATCAGCGCGAACAAGGCCGAGAACGGGCCGACGCCCACCTGCCCGACCTGGCCCAGGTAGTCCCCGCTGGCGATGCGGGCCAGATCAATCGCGCCCGCCGGGACCGGAGTCGCGCCCGCCGTGGGGGAGAGCACGACGGCCCGCGTCGGGGACGGGGCGGCGATGGTGCCGGTGACCGCCTGCGCGGCCCGGATGGACGTCACGTTCGCCAATAGCCTGCCCAGAGTGGGCATCAAGAAACTCATCGGTTGCGGCGCCTCCTGGAATGCGAAATTTGGGGTACTGGATGCACAAAGCATCCGGGATTATAGCAGGTTTAGAAGGCGCCTGCAACTTCGCGATCAGGACTTCAGGACTTTGAACTCAGGACTTTATACTCAGCACTCGTCACGCCCGGCGGGCCGACGGCTCGATCACTTCGCCGATCGTCGTGGCAGTTGGTGCCCAGCTCCACTGCATGCGCACTTTCAGCGAGCGTTCGATCAGCTTCATGGCCGGCAGGTCTTGCACCACGACGAGCGAGACGGCGGCCCCGGCCTTCTGCACCCGGGCCGTGCGGCCGATGCGGTGGACATAATCTTCCACGGTCTGGGGCACATCATAGTTGATCACGTGCGACACGTCCTGGATATCCAGGCCGCGGGCGGCGATATCGGTGGCCACCAGGATCGGCGTGTCGCCGTCCTTGAAGGCGTCGAGCGCGCGCAGCCGCTCTTCCAGCGAGAGATCGCCATGCAGGGCGACGCTCGACACGTTGCGGGCGCGCAGGCTGCGGTGCAGGTCGTCGACCTCGCGCTTGGTGCGCACAAAGACCATCACGCGGCTGGCCTCGGGCGTTTTGAGCACCCGCAGCAGGGCCGGCAGCTTGTTGTTGTCGGCGATCATCACGACGGACTGCGTCACCGTGGCGACCGTGGACATCGGCGGATCGACCGAGGCGACCACGGGGTCGCGCAGCAGGCGGGTGGCCAGGGGCCGGATGGCCTCCGGCATGGTGGCCGAGAAGAAGAGGGACTGGCAATGCCCATGCAGGTGGGCGACCAGCTGCTGGACGTCGGGCAAGAAGCCGAGGTCGAGCATGCGGTCGACTTCGTCCAGCACAAAGGCCTGGACCTCGTCGAGATAGAGCTTGCGGCGGCGGATCAGGTCGAGCAGGCGGCCGGGCGTACCGATGACCACCTGGGCGCCGTTGCGCAGGCCGTCGATCTGCTCGCGCATGCTGGCGCCGCCGATGACGACGGCGACCCGCACCGGCAGCTCGCGGGCATAGCCCTGGATTTCCTCCTCGACCTGGTAGGCCAGCTCACGGGTGGGCACGACGACGAGGGTATGTAGGCCCTCGGACGCGGCAATGCGATCGAGCAGCGGCAGGACATAGGCGGCGGTCTTGCCCGAGCCGGTCTGGGCGTTGCCCAGGACGTCGCGGCCGTCGAGGACCGCCTGGATGACCCGCTCCTGAATGGGGGTGGGGGTCAGATGAGCACGCGCGTCGATGCCGGCCTGGAGGGCCGGGCTAAACGCGAAATCAGTAAAGCGCAACGGGGCGCATCCTTTCTCAGACCAGGCGGGCGGGCACTGTGGCCCGGCCGAATCCCCTGGTCGCGTAGCTGATGCCGGTCGCTATCGCCGGCGAAATGTGGGGCCTGGCGTTTGCTCTGCCGGCCCGCTTCCTCTTGTCCAACGAGGGCGTCACGCCCAGGGCAGGCCACCACGGTGTTCGGACACTGTTCGCGCCGGGGACGGCGTAGGAGGGGAACTACTTGCTGATCGACTCTCTAGCCTGCTCATCATTGACACGCCTAAGTATACCGGAAATCGCCCGGATACGCAAGGACCGCGGCCATATGACTCATGGTATAATGGATCGCGACCGATCGCCTTTGACCACGAGGAGCCCTACCGATGACCCCATCCCCCGCGCCGCCCAGCGACGTCCGCACCGTGATCTGCCCGCACGATTGCCCAGACACCTGCGCCATGACCGCGACGATTGTGGACGGTAAGGTCGTGAAGATGGGGGCGCGCGCCGACCACCCGGTGACCAGGGGCTTCCTCTGCGTCAAGACGCAATATTACCAGGAGCGGCTCTATTCGCCGTTGCGTGTGCTCTACCCGCAGCGCCGGGTGGGGCCGAAGGGCCTGGGCCAGTTCGAGCGCATCTCCTGGGACGAGGCCCTAGCGACGATTGCCGCGCGGTTCGGGGCGATCATCGCGGCGCACGGCGCGGAGGCGATTTTGCCGTACAGCTACGCGGGGGCGATGGGTAAGCTCTCGTATGCGAGCATGGATCGGCGCTTTTTCCACTACATGGGCGCCTCCCTGCTCGACCGCACGATCTGCTCGACGACGGGGGCGGACGCCTACCGGGCGGTGATGGGCACGACGATGGGCACCGACCCGGAGGGCTTCCCGGAGGCCCGGCTGATCGTCGTCTGGGGCACCAACCCCGTCTCGACCAACGTCCACCTGATGCCTTTCATCCAGGAGGCGCGACGGCGCGGCGCTCGCCTGATCGTCGTCGACCCCCACCGCAGCAAAACGGCCGAGCTGGCCGATCTGCATCTGCGGGTGAACCCGGGCACGGACGCCGCGCTCGTGCTGGCCATGATCCATGTGCTGGTGCGGGAGAATCTCCACGACGCGGCCTTCCTGGCCGCCCATACCCTCGGCTGGGACGCCCTGGCGGCGCGGGCCCGCGCCTGGACGCCTGAGCGGGCCGCGCCGATCACCGGCCTGTCCACAGAGCAGATCGTCGACTTTGCCCGCCTCTATGCCACCACGCAGCCGAGCGTGATCCGGCTCAGTTACGGCATGACCCGCCACACGAACGGCGGCCAGAACACCCGCGCCGTGCTCATGCTGCCTGCGGTCACCGGCGCCTGGGGCCGCGTGGGCGGCGGGGCGCTGCTGAGCACCAGCGGCACCTTCGGCCTCAACCAGGCGGCGCTGGAGCGGGCCGATCTGCTGGACCGCCATCCCCGCCGCCCGCGCACGATCAATATGATCCAGCTGGCCGAGGCGCTGAACGACGTGCAGGACCCGCCGGTGCAGGGCCTGCTGGTCTACAACTCGAACCCGGCCAATGTGGCGCCGGACCAGCGGCGCGTGCTGGCGGGCTTGCGGCGCGAGGACCTCTTCACCGTGGTTCACGAGCAGCTGCTGACCGATACGGCGCGCTACGCCGACATCTTGCTGCCGGCGACCACGGCGTTCGAGCAGAGCGATCTCTACACGGCCTACGGCCACCTCTACCTGCAGCTGGGCCGCCCGGCGATCCCGGCCATGGGCGAGGCCATCCCGAACACGGAGCTGTTCCGCCGCTTGGCTGCCGCCCTGGGCTATGCGGATCCCTGCTTCCGCGACGACGACGACACTCTGATCCGCCAGGCGCTCGATAGCGCCCACCCGTTCCTGGCCGGTATCACCCTGGAGCGACTGGAGCAGGAGACTTTCGTCCACCTCATGACGCCTACCCGCCCCTTCGTGCCCTTCGCCGACGGCGTCTACCCCACGCCGTCGGGCAAAATCGAACTCTACTCGGAGACTTTGCTGCGCCTGGGGGTCGACCCGGTGGTCGATTATGTGCCCGAGCTGGAGAGCCCCGACGGCTCCCCGGAGCTGGCGGCGCGCTACCCGCTCCGGCTGCTGACCCCGGCCGCGCACCACTTCCTCAATAGCTCGTTCGCCGATATGCCGACGATGCGCAAAAAGCAGCGCCGCCCGACGATCGAGCTGAACCCGGCCGACGCGGCGGCGCGCGGCATCGCCGACGGCAGCTGGGTGCGCGCCTTCAACGACCGGGGCGCCGCCTATTTTGTGGCCGAGGTCAAAGACAGCGTCGCGCCCGGGGTGGCCTGCCACCTCAGCCGCTGGTGGGGCCACTACAGCCCGGCCGGCTGGAACGCCAACGCCCTCACCGCCAGCCGCCCCGCGGATATCGGCGGCGGCGGCACCTTCCACACCAACCTGGTCGAGGTCGCGCCCGCCGCCGAGGTGCCGCTGTCTCTGGCCCAGGTCCTGGGCGAGGTGTAAGCTCTGGACGAAGTCCTGACCTGGGCCACCGGATTTGACTCAGGA
>DATGEF010000528.1:0-5613 GCA_035310405.1 Chloroflexia bacterium
GGGAGAGGGCAGGGTGAGGGCCGCCCTCGCCCCGCCCTATTACGCGCCCGGCGGGCGCGGCTATAATCGTCCCAACAGGCGCCCGCTGTTCCCCCCGGGGGCCCCGCGGCCCCCCGGCCTGTGGCCTGTAGGAATCACCCGCCGATCGGGCATCCACCGCCGGGAGTTGGCGATGTGGGACTTAACGGGCCGCACGCTGGGCCGCTACCCGATCCTCGACCGCCTCGGCCGGGGCGGCATGGCCGAAGTGTACACGGCGTTTCAGCCGTCGCTCAACCGGTATGTGGCCATCAAAGTCTTGCATGCCTTCCTGCTGGACGAAGCCGGTAGCGGCGAGCGCTTCCAGCGCGAAGCCCGCGCCGTCGCCGCCCTCCATCACTCCAATATCGTCCCCGTGTTTGACTACGACCACGAGGGCGGGCTCTATTTCATGGTCATGGAGTATATCGACGGCCCGACCCTCAAAGCGGTGCTCCAGGACCACGCGCGGGCCGGCACCCGCCGCCACTGTAACGAGCAGGGGCCCCGCCCCCGGCCTGGCCGGGGCCAGCGCGACGGCCCCGTCGCCGATCAACTGCCGCAGAATCCGGCCGACTCGACGATCCCCCAGTATACCTCCGACGTGACGGCCCGCAATTTTGCCGTCGCGGTGCGGTTTTATAATCCCTACGACCGCGCGCAGAACCCCTGGGACTACGGCATTATTTTCCGGCGCACGCAGAGTAATGACGAGTACCGCGGCGTCGTCTACTCCAAGGCGCGCTGGGCGCTCACGCAGGGTCCCGAGACCGCGCGGTACCGGCCGCTGCCGGCCCTGGACACCTCGACGGGCGGCTCCAACCTGCTCCGGCTCATCGTGCAGGACGATCAGGGTTATTTCTTCGTCAACGAGCACTATATCGCCACGCTGAACCTGGCGGCCAAAACCACGGCCGGGGATATTGCCGCCGGCACGGGCTTCACGCAAGGCGATGAACTCAGCGGCGCGACCACCCGCTTCAGCGATTTCACGGTCTGGATCTTACCCTGAGCCGGCCGCCTTCCCGCCCCCAGGCGAGCAACCGCCCCATCCCGCTATTTCGGGTATAATGACCGCGCAGTACCCCCCGATCCGTGGCCCATTGGATCGCGGTGCCCTTCGATCGCACGCACTTTGTCAGGAGGAGATTATGTTCAGCCAACGATTCTCGCTGCTTTTAGGCAGCCTGTTACTGGCCCTGCTGGCCGCCGGCCTCGCCATCACCAGCCCCGGCTTTCTGCTGGCCCATAGCGCCCTGGATGGGCCCCGCCCCGGCCACCCGGTCGCGGCCATCTATCGCGGCGTGAGCACCGCCGTGCAATTCGATGTGTCCCCGCCGCTGCGGACGATCGCGCCCATCCCGCCCCGCACGGGCGGGTTGCGCGAGAATGAAGATCGCGATATCACCCCCCGCGGCCCCGGCCTGGCCGGCCTCGCCGACACGGTCCTGCAGAAGGTGTTCGGCCCGCCGGTCATCCCGACGCCAATCATCAGCTTCGACGGGCCGGGCAACACCTGTGGCTGCGCGCCGCCCGACCCCAACGGCGAGATCGGCCCCAACCATTACGTGGTCATGACCAATCTGAGTTTCCAGATCTACAACCGCGCCGGCGGGTCCCTCTACGGCCCCGCCGCCAACAATACGCTCTGGGCCGGCTTCGGCGGCGGCTGCCAGACCCAGAACGCCGGCGACCCGGTCGTGCTCTACGACCAGTTGGCCGACCGCTGGTTGCTCAGCCAGTTCACCTCCTCCGCCCCCTTCCTTAACTGTGTCGCGCTTTCCACCACGAACGACCCGACGGGTAGCTACTACCGCTGGGCGTTCCTTGTGAGCGGTGGCAATAACTTCGGCGACTATCCCAAGTACGGCATGTGGCCGGATGCCTATTATATCAGCACGCGTGAATTCGTCAACGGCGGCAGCACGTTTGCCGGCGTCGGCGCCTACGCCACGAACCGCGCCCAGATGCTGGTCGGCAACCCCAGCCCGCAGGTGGTGTCCTTCCTGGCCCCGCCGAGCCCGGCCTATGTCGTCGGCGATGGCCTGCTGCCGTCCGACCTGGACGGCACGACCCCGCCTCCGGCCGGCAGCCCCAACTACTTTCTCGGCTCCCAGGATGACAACGGGCCCTATGGCGCCCCCTCGGACGCGCTGAATCTCTGGAAGTTCCATGTCGATTTCGCCAATCCGCCTAACTCCACCTTTACCCTGGCCAATACCCTGGCCACGGCGCCGTTCAATACCGTGTTCCCGCCCTGTGCCGGCGGCCGCAACTGCGTGCCGCAGCCCGGGACCGCGAACCGCATCGACAGCCTGACCTCCCGCCAGCGCCCCATCTTCCGCCTGGCCTACCGCAACATGGGCACTTACGAGTCCCTGGTGACCAATCAATCGGTGGATGCGGGCGCCGGCCCGACCGAGGATATCCTCGGCGTACGTTGGTACGAGCTGCGCAGCCCGAACAGCAGCCCGACGATCTTCCAGCAGGGCACCTATGCGCCCGGCCTCACCGACGGCATCGACCGCTGGATGGGCAGTGCCGCGATGAACGGGCGGGGCGAGATCGCGCTGGGCTACAGCGCCTCCAGCGCGGCCGTCTTCCCGAGTATTTACTATACCGGCCGCCTGCCGACCGATCCGCCCGGCCAGATGAGCCAGGGGGAGGCCGCGATCGTCAACGGCACCGGCTCACAAACCAGTCCGCAACGCTGGGGTGATTACTCGGATCTGACCGTCGACCCGGCGGACGATTGCACCTTCTGGTATGTGCATGAGTATGTCCCGACCACCGGCACCGCCTGGCGCACGCGCATCGGCTCGTTCCGGGTCTCGTCATGTACCCAGGGCACGGCCACGCCGACGGTGACCGGTACCCCGCCGACCGCCACCTCGACCAGTACCGCCACGCTCACGCCGAACGCGACCAGCACGCGCACCGCCACCCCGGCCAACACGGCGACCGCGACCCCGACCGCCTGCGGCGCGCCCGCCGCCTGGAACGCCGGCCCGGCCGTGCCCAGCCCGGTCGTGCGCGCCTTCGGCGTCTACTATGCCACGAATGGTAAGCTCTACGCCATGGGCGGCCGCTCCAGCGACGCCGCCGGCAGCGATTATACCCACCCCCTGGAGTATGACCCCGGCGCCAACACCTGGACGACCAAAGCCGGCACCTACCCCGACAACCAGGTCAACAACATGGCCTGCGGCGCCCTGACCGCCGGCAGCACCCCGCTCATCTACTGCGTGGGCGGCTCGGCCGCCGGCGCCTCCACCGCGACCGCGCGCGTCTTCACCTACAACCCGACCAGCGACGTGGTCACCGCCCTGGGCAGCGACCCCTGGCCGGGCGATAGCGGTGGCAGCGTCCTGCCGGGCGGGGCGACGGTCTTCGGCAACAAGCTCTACGTCCTCGGCGGTTTCACGATCGGCTCGACGGGGCTGAACACGATCTACGCCTTCGACCCGAACGCGGCGGCGGGCAGCCGCTGGACGCTCAAGAGCGCGACGCTGCCAGTGCCGCTGGCCTATATCCCGGTGACGACGATCGGCGCGCTGATCTACACCGGCGGGGGCTCGACGGTCACCGCGGGCGCCCTGGCCGACTCGACGAACTCGTATGTCTACGACCCGGTGGCCGACAGCATCAGCGCGTTGGCCAACCAGATCCCGCGGGCGACGGGGGAGACGCGGGCGCTGACGGTGGGCGGGGAGATGTGGGTGCTGGGCGGGGGCCGCACGGCGCCGAACCCCAGCAACGAGGTCGACATCTACAACGTGAGCACAGGGACCTGGCGGGTGGGGCTACCGTTCACGGGGGCGCGGCGCAACTTCCCGGCGGGGACGGACGGGACGCGGGTCTGGCTGGCGGGGGGCTATGAGCCGACGACGGCAGCCGCCGACACACAGATCTACAGCCCGGCCGTGGCCTGCAGCACCGCCACCCCGACCGCGCCGCCGGCGACGGCGACGGCCACGCGCACGGCGACGGTAGCGGCGACGAGCACGGTAGCGGCGACGAGCACGGCGACGGCGCGCCCGACGAACACGGTCGGGCCGAGCGCGACGCCCTGCACGCTCAGTTTCACCGACGTGCATGCCACCGATTACTTCTACACGCCGGTGCTCTATCTGGCCTGCCACGGCGTAATCAGCGGCTACAGCAACGGCGACGGCACGTTTAGTTTCCGCCCCTATAACAACACGACGCGCTCCCAGATGGTCAAGATCGTCATCCTCGGCTTCCAAAGGCCGATCGTCACGCCGGTGGCGGGCAACTACACCTTCACCGATGTGCCGCCGAGCAACCCCTTCTTCGCCGTGATCGAGACGGCCGCCGCCGGCAATGTCGTCTCGGGCTACAACTGCGGGGGGCCGGGCGAGCCGTGCGACAGCGCCAACCGGCCCTACTTCCGGCCCTACGCCAACGTGACGCGCGGCCAGCTGGCCAAGATCGACGTGGTCGCCGCCGTCTGGCCGCTGATCAACCCCGCGACCCCGAGCTTCGAGGATGTGGCGCCCGGCACGGCGTTCTACGAGTTCGTGGAGACGGCCTACTGCCACGGGGTGATCTCGGGCTACGCCTGCGGCGGGCCGGGCGAGCCGTGCGACGGCACGAACCGCCCGTACTTCCGCCAATACAACCAGGCCACCCGCGGCCAGATCGCCAAGATCGTCTATCTGTCGGTCACCGGCACGGGCGCTGCCTGTGCGGCGCCCACCCAAACCAAATAACCCCCTCTTGGATGGGTAGCAAAGCGGGGAGGGGCGACACTCACGTCGCCCCTCCCCGTTGGTTCTGCTCTGGTCCGGACCGCGTTAGGTGGTCGCGGCCGCCGGCGCCACGGCCGCTTCCTGGGCCAGTTCGACGTCGAGGGTGATCTTGATCTGGTCGGCAACCATGAAGCCGCCGGTTTCCAGGGCCATATTCCAGGTCAGGCCCCAATCCTTACGGCTGATCGTGGTCTCGGCGCTGAAGCCCCAGACCTGGTGGCCGGCCCACGGATGCTTCGACTGCCCTTCGCTATGCGCCTTGAACACCACCGGGTGCGTGATGTCGCGGATCGTCAGGTCGCCGGCAATCGTGAAATTATCCGCGCCCGCCTGCGTCACCTTGGTGCTTTTGAAGATGATCGTCGGATACTTCTCCACGTCGAAGAAATCGGCCGAGCGCAGGTGCGCGTCGCGCTTCTCCTCGCGGGTGTTAATGCTCGCCGCGTCGATGGTGGCCGTGATCGACGCCAGTTCCGGCTGCCCTTCGTCCAGGTCGACGGTGATGTCGAACTTCTCGAAGCGGCCGTGCGCGGTCGAGACCATCATGTGCTTCACCGCAAATTCGATCGCGCTGTGTACGCTGTCCACTTTCCAAGCCATGGTCGTGCTCCTTCTGTGTCCAGGCGTTGCCTGGTAATATTACTGTGTGACCTGCGGGGCCACTCCCGTTTCTCTACTGTGGCGCCGGCGCCTCTGCCGATGGTTGGTGCGCCCGGGCTGCCGTCGCTTTATATTGCTAGTATAGTCGGGGGCTGTCCCGGCCAGCGTCCCGGCCGGCGTCCTTACGGACCCGCGTCTGGATCGGCGGTCAGGGCCTCGGCGA
>DATGEF010000529.1:0-7682 GCA_035310405.1 Chloroflexia bacterium
TATCGACGTCGCGACGATGGGCAACAGCATGATTATCGGCACGCTGCAGGCCAATGGCCTGGCCAACTTCAAGGCCAATGCCCCGGCCGCGACGGACCCGATCCTGCAGCAGGTCTTCGCCGCGGCGATCGACCATGGCAATATGCGCGAAGTCGCCCCCGCCGCCGAGACCGGCCAGCAAGTGTTTACCGACGACCGGGCGCCCGTCGAAGAAGTGATCGACCAACTCATCCTGAGCTATGTAACTTCTAAATAGTCGCCGCCGGGCTCGTACCGCGCGTGCGGAGCCAGGCTCGCTTGACATAATAGTCGTAGCAGTGATTGTGCCGCTCGTGCGGAGCTAGGTTACCGTAACATGAAGGAGACGCCCCGATGAATTTGAAATTGCGCCGTACCGCCCGGACCCCGTATTCGGAAGAGATCTCGATCTTCGACGCGGATGTGAAAGGCGAGGATGACGAGCCGGTGAACATCGGCAAGCTCGACGTCCACTATGTGGAGGACCAGATCGTCGGCACCTTGCTGATCTGGGCGGAATATGCCCAGAATTTCGCTACGGCCCAGCGCGGGACCGATATGACCATGACCGACCTGATCGACGAGATCCTGGACGAGGTCAGCGAGCCGCTGGGCGTCTCGGCCGAGTATGGCATCGAGGTCTATTATCCGCGCCTCGACCAGCATGAGTTCGTCTCCAACTACGAAGACCTGGACGACGAGGAGATCCTGGACGAGTTTGACGACGACGAGTCGACGAATGGCTCGGAGCCTAACGGGCGCGTCCATTAGCGCGCCGGCGACCGTGGCCGCGCCGATCTATCTGCTGGCCGGCTTCGCGGCCTATCCCGCCCTGGTGCAGGGCTGTAGCACGCGCCGGCGCCCGGCCGGGCCCTGGGGCGCCGCGGCCGACTGGAATTTGAAACGCCGCGGCGCCGACCCGGCGACGGCCGAGGCCAACTGGCAGGCCTTCGCGGCCCAGCTCGGCGTCCCCGCGGCGCGCATGGTGGCCCCGGAACAGGTGCATGGGACCATGGTGGCGGTGGCGACGGCGGCCGATGCCGGGCTGGGGACGATGGCGGGCAACCGGGGGATTGCGGGCGCGGACGCGCTGGTCACGCAGACCCCTGGTCTGCTCCTGCTCAGCGGCTGTGCGGATTGCGTGCCCGTCTTCGTCTATGACCCGCACACGCCGGCCCTGGGCCTGGCCCATGCCGGGTGGCAGGGGACCGTCGGGCGCATCGCCGAAAAGACGGTCGCGACGATGGTGGCGGCCTTCGGGACCGACCCGGCCGCCTGTGTGGCCGTGATCGGGCCGAGTATCGGGCCCTGCTGCTACGACGTGGGCGGGGCGGTGGTCGAGGCGATCCGGGATGCGTATCCCGGCGCCGACGACGAGTGGCACGGCGCGCCACCGCTCCTCGTCTGGAGCCGCCGCCGGCCGGCCTGGAAAGAGGCGCAAGGTCTGCCGGCCGCGGAGCCCGAGAGCGACGAGAAGCCGTTCCTCGACCTCTGGCAGGCGAATTACCGGGCGCTGGTCGACGCCGGGCTGGCGCCCGAAAACGTGCGGGTCGAGGGCCTTTGCACCGCGGAGATGACGGACCTGTTCTACTCGCACCGGGCCGAGCAGGGGCGGGCCGGGCGCTTTGTCGGCTTTCTCGGCCTGCCGGAGCGCTAGCCGGGTGGCCCGCGACGGCGCGGCCCTGGCCGATCGGCTGGCCGCCGTCCAGGAGCGCATCGCCCAGGCCGCGGCCGCGGCCGGGCGCGACCCGGCCGCGATCACGCTGGTGGCCGTCACCAAGACGCAGCCGGTCGCGGTGATCGCCGCGGCCCGCGCCCTGGGCCTGACCGCGTTCGGTGAGAACCGTGTGCCGGAGGCCCTGGCGAAGTTCGCGCCGCCGGCCGGCGACCCCTCGGGCGCGGACGCCCCCGACCGGGTCGCCCGCTCGGGGGTCACGCTGCACCTGATCGGGAGCCTGCAGCGCAACAAGGCGCGGCGGGCGGCGGCGTTCTTTGACCTGGTGCAGTCGGTGGACCGCATCGCGCTGGCCCAGGACCTGGACCGCCATCGGGCGACGGACGCGCCCGCAGCGCCCCCACTGCCCGTGCTGATCGAGGTCAACATCAGCGGCGAGCCAAGCAAGACCGGGGCGCCGCCGGCCACCGTGCCGGCGCTGGCCGGCGCGCTGCGCGCCTGCCCGCACCTCGCGCCGCGGGGCCTGATGGCCCTGGCGGCGCCCGGGCTCGCCGAGCCGGCGCTGCGGCGCCAGTTCGCGGCCCTGCGCACGCTCCGCGACCAGCTGGCCGCTCTGCACCCGGACCTGCCCTGGCCCGACCTGAGCATGGGCATGAGTGCCGACTTCGAGGCCGCCATCCAGGAGGGCGCGACCCTGATCCGCCTGGGCCGTGTGCTGTTCGGGGAGCGGCCGTGAGGATAGCGAGTTTCGTAACTTATGATCGATCCGGCGAAAATCCACAACCCGTTCCTCGACCGGCTGGCGGCGCGCTTTGCGGCCGGTGGGCACCGGCTGTACCTGGTCGGCGGCGCGGTGCGCGACCTGCTGGCCGGGCAGCCGGCCGGCGACATGGACCTGACCACCGATGCGCCGGTCGACGCGATCAAGCGGCTGGCCGCCGCGGCGCGGGCGGCTAGTGTCTATCCGATCGGGGAAAAGTTCGGCACGATCGGGGTCCTGGCCGGCGGCCACACGTACGAGATCACGACCTTTCGCGCCGCGACGGGGGCGGTGGCCCCGCTGCCGGCCGGGGAGGCGGCGCTGCCCGCGGACCTCTACGTGGATCTGGCCCACCGCGACTTCACGATCAACGCCATGGCCTACCAGCTGGCGGACGGCCCGCTATACGACCCCTTTGCCGGCCGCCAGGACCTGGCCGCGGGCCTGATCCGCGGCGTCGGCGACCCCGCGGCCCGCTTCCAGGACGATCCCCTGCGCCTGTTGCGCGCCGTCCGCCTGGCCATCCAGTTCGGCTTCCGCCTCGACCCGGCCACGCGCACGGCCGCCGCGGCCACGGCCCCCCTGCTGGGCGTCGTCGCCTGGGAGCGCAAGGCCGCCGAGCTGAACCGTATCCTGCTCAGTCCGCAGCCGTCCGTCGGCATCCGGCTGCTGGACGATCTCGGTCTGCTGGCCCAGGTGCTGCCCGAGATGATGCCGATGCACGGTATGGCGCAGGGCCCGGTCCATTACAAAGACGTTTATGAGCATACCCTGCTGGTGGTCGACCGCACGGCGCCCCGGCTGATTTTGCGCTGGGCGGCGCTGCTCCATGATATCGCCAAGCCGCGCACCTACAGTCTCCAGCACGGCGAGGTCCATTTCTACGGGCACGAGGTCGTCGGCGCCCGTATGGCGCGCGAGATCCTGACCCGGCTGCGCCAGCCGCAGGAGGTGGTCGCCCAGGTCGAGCAGCTGGTGGCCCAGCATCTACGCATCGCCCTGTATGATGAGACCTGGACGGACGGCGCGGTGCGCCGCTTCATCCGCGAATCGATCCCGGTCACCGAGGACCTGATCGCCCTGGCCCGCGCCGACGTGACCAGCGCCAACCCGCGCAATGTGGCCGCCGCCGCCGCCCGGGTGGCGGGGCTGCTGGCCCGCTGCCGGGCCATTGAGGCGCAGGAAGAGGTGGCCAAGATCAAGAGCCCGCTCGACGGCAACGAGCTGATGGCGCTCTTCGATCGCCCGCCCGGCCCCTGGATCCGCCCGCTCAAAGATTATCTGCTGAACCTTGTGCTCGACGGCGAGCTGGCCCAGGATGACGTCGCGACGGCGACCACCCTGGCCCGCGCCTGGATGGCGGCGCAGGGGGCCGCGAGTTAGGGTGGAGTCCTCGCCCTATCCGAGGAGGAACGCGCGATGAGCTTGCAACAGCACCAACAGGACTGGGAGGCGATGGCGGCCTTGGACCCGCTGTGGGCGATCTTGAGCCGCCCGGCGCAACGCTATGGGCACTGGGCACTGGATTCCTTCCTGGCCACTGGCGAAGCGGAGATCGCCGAAGTGCTGCGCATCGGCCGGGGCCTCGGGTACCCCCAGGCCTGGGGGCGGGCCCTCGACTTCGGCTGCGGCGTCGGGCGGGTGACTCGCGCGCTCGCTCCCCGCTTTCAGGAATGTGTCGGCGTGGACATTTCCGCCCAGATGATCCAATTGGCGCGCCAGCTCAACGCCGATCGCCCGAACTGCACCTTTGTGCTCAACACGGCCGCGGACCTGGCGGCGTTCCCCGACCGCAGCTTCGACCTGGTCTATTGCAACCTGGTCCTGATGCATCTCCCCAGCCCGGCCCTGGCCGGCCACTACATCGGGGAATTTCTCCGGCTCATCCGCGAGGGAGGGCTGGTCGTGTTTGAGCTCCCCTATTTTATCCCCTGGCGGCGGCGCCTGGAAGTACGGAGGCGGTTGTATCAGCTGCTGCGGCGTCTGGGAATCAGGGAGCAGGTTTTATACAATCGCGCCGGGCTGGCGCCCATCCGCATGATCACGGTACCCGCCGCGGAAGTCCAGCGACAGGTCGCCGCCCACGGGGGCCAGATTGCCGATCGGCAGCCGGATAACCAGCTCCCCTCGGGGGTGCGCAGCTGTTTCTATTACGTGCATCGCCCGTAGAAACCTGCTACAATACGCCCGTGACCGCGGATAGGAAAGGGACACCGGACACGTGGCCGGCCCGCCAAGCAACGGTGCCCGCCGATCGACTGGCAGCAGGGCGCCGCGCCCTCGCCGTGGGCAGTGCCGGTGCCCTGCTGCTGCTGACCGGCGGCCTGGCCGCGACCCTGCTGCGGAGTGCCTTCCACTGGGATCAGGAGACGGCTTTATTCCCCTGGCTGCTGCGCGATGGCTGGGTGCTCTACCGGGATGTGCGCGACCAGCATGGGCCGTTATTACCTGCCGCGCTTGCCTTGCTGCCCGACCCGGGCGCCGCCGGCCCGCAATTCGCCGCCACCGTCGCCCTCTTGGTGCTGACCGCGCTGCTCACCGCGCTGGCGGCCTGGCGCACCCACGGCCCCATCGCCGCCCTGCTGGCCACTGGCGTCTATGCCCTCTGGCTCCTGCCCTTCGGCGGGGCGCATCTCTGGTACGACCTCGCGCTCGGACCGTTTTATCTCGGCGCCTACATCCTCGGGCTGGTCCTGCTGCGCGATCCGGCGCCCGGCTGGCGCCCGCTGGCGCTGGGCCTGCTGCTGGGCACGGCGGCGCTGGTCAAGCAGCAAGCGGCGCTGGCGCTGCTCGCCGGCCTGGTGCTGGTCGGGCCGCGCCCCGATCGCCGCCTGGCCCTCTATCTGGGCGGGGCCGCGTTGCCGCTCCTGATCAGCCTGGTGGCTTTCGGCGGCGCCGGGGCGCTCGACGCCTACCTGTACTGGGCTGGGACCTACAATCTGACCTCCAGCTACGCCCAGGAAGGGGCGGCCGCCGTGCCGGCCGCCGAGTGGCCGGCGCTGTTGGCGCTCTATGCCCCCGTGCTCGCGCTGGCCCTGGGCACGCTCGGGCGCGGCGCCCCGCCCCCGGGCGGGGCGCCGCGCCCGAGCGTGCAACGCTTTGTGTTCTTTGCTGGGGGGCTGCTGCTGGCCGCGACACTGCCGATCTGGCCCCGCTACGCGCGCTTCCACCTGGCCGCGGCCCTGCCGCTGCTGGCCGTGGTGGGGGGCGTCGCAGCCTGGGACCTGGCCCGGCACTTCCCGGGCGTCCGATCGCGGGCGCTGGTGCCCTGGGCCGGCGGCGTGCTGGTCCTGGCGCTGGCCCTGCGCCTGGCCGGGCCGCCCGGCGGGCGCGCGCTCGTCGCGATCTGGCAGGCGCCCGCGGCACCCCTGCCGTACAGCACCACCGCCGGCCCGCTACTTGCCTGGGTGCAAGGCGCCACGAGCGGCGACGATCCCATCCTGGTCTTTGACCTCGACAGCACGCTCTATCGGGTGCTGGCCCGCCGCCCGCCGCGCCCCTGGGCGCCGCTCTTTCCCTGGATCCTCGAAGGCGCCAGCACGGCCGCCCAATGGAGCGCGGGGATTACGACGGCCCGCCCACGCCTGGCCCTGGTGACCCCGGAATTTGTCGCCGGCCGCCACCTGGCCCTGGGCGACGGCGGGCGGGTGGAGGCCTGGCTGCGGGCGCAGTATGTGGTGGGCCCGCATTTCACGGTGCAGAAATATCCCGATTCGGGCCCCCAGGAGATCGTCGGCCTGCGCCTGACCCGCCCGTGAGGCCGGCCCCCGCCGTAGCTAGTGCTGATCCCCGCGAGGCTCTGGTTGTGCCGCTCAGTGCAGCAACGGTTGGGCTTCCTGCAGAGTCACGTGGCGGAAGCTGACCGTGCCCGACCCGGCGTTACGCAGATCGATACGGATGCGTTGGGTGCCGGCCGGGCACAGGGCCAGGATCTGCATGGGATGCCAGGTGGCGTCGTTTGGCACGGACGCGCCTCCGCCATCGGGCGCCACGGCGGCAAACGCGCCGGTCGCGGTGGCGCAAATCAGAAAGGCCCGTGTCCGGCCCTGCTGTAACTGCGCCTGCGCCTCAACGCGCAGGCTGTAGAGATCGCCGGCCGTCGCCGGGAGGGAGGCGACGATCTGACTTTCCTCGGCGACCCGGTTGGTGAGCGTGAGCTGGTGCCCGGCCGGCTCCGCCGGCTGGAGAATCGCGCCGCTAGCGGGTACCTGCCAGCCGGGGATCTGCGGCAGCTGGCCCGCAAACTCCCCGTTCACATCCAGCAGGTGCCCCAGCGCGGCGTCGGGCCGGGCATAGAAATCCAGGTAGAGCGGATTGGGATAGTACCGGTGCAGCAAGCGCGTGTAACCTCCCGCCGCGAGTTGGGTACGCACGTGCTCGATCCCCGCGACTTCCGTATAGACTAACCAGAGGGCGGAAGGCGGCGCGGCCCCCGGCGGGGTCAGGACGGGGAGGTCCCCGCCATCCGCGACCGTGCGCAGGTGGGCGTGTAGCGCCTGGGGCTGGTAGAGATCGACCAGCGTGCCGGCGACGGTGGGATAGGCGACGAGCGGCCAGCCCAAGGGCACAACAGCGGCGGTGTCCGCTGCGAGATCGCGCCACTGTTGTTTGATCGCGCCCGTGTACAGCGCCACGAGTGTCGCGCTCCCCAGTACCAGAATCCAGATGAGGCTCAACCCAGCGACGCCCGTATACAGTCGCGCACGCCTGCCGGCCCACGGCCCTGCCGCCGCGCCGACCAGTAGCGCCCAGCCCAGGACCGCATAGAGAATCGTGCGCTCCACGTAGCTCGGATAAATCACGCTGCTGCTTGCGGCCACGAGGATCGTCCCGGCGAGTAGACCTCCTACGGTCAGGGCCGCCAGCCCGCCGCGGCGGGCGGTCGCCAGGGCGCCCAGTAAGACGGCGGGAACGATCCCGGCCAGCAGGAGCACCTGCCAGGCGCCGCCCGCATCCCACGGAGTCGGTTGGGCACCGTAGAAATAACTGCCGTTTCCGCCGACCCCGCTTAAGGAAAGCAGCGAGGTCGCGATTTTCTGGATTGAGATCTGGTACTGGCCCGGGTCGCCGACGAGTCGGGCGCCGCTGAGGGCCATCCCCAGCCAGGGTAGCCAGCCCAGCCCGGCGCCTCCCGCGGCGGCGACGATCGGCCACACCTGGCGCCCTTGCCGGCGGAGCAGCAGCCCCACGGTCACCTGGGGTAGGAGCGCAAAGATCGCGCTGTACTCG
>DATGEF010000530.1:0-2743 GCA_035310405.1 Chloroflexia bacterium
TCACCAGTCATAACTTGGCTACGTCCCCACTCTTCAGTACCATAACCCCGTTGCGGCGCTTTTGTTACTGCGGGGCCGCGCCCGCCGCCTGGTAGACCGCCAGGGTCCCCTGGGCCGCGGCGGCCCAGGGGAAGCGGGCCGCCTGGCGCGGCCCGGCGTCCGCCAGCCGCGCCGCCAGGGCGGGCTGCCCCAGGATCGCCCGCAACGCGGCGGCCAGCTCCGCGCCGGACCGGGGATCCACCAGCAGCCCCGCCCCGCCGACGACCTCCGGCAGCGCCGACCGGTTCCCGGCAATCGTCGGCACCCCGCAGGCCAGGGCTTCCAGCACCGGCAGGCCAAACCCTTCGTACTCAGACGGATAGACAAACGCCGTGGCACTATTATACCACATGGGTAGCTCCGCATCCGGTACATAGCCGGCGAAGCGCACGGCGCCCGGCCCCTCGGCGAGGCCCAGCTCGCGGGCTACGCGGAAGATCTCCTCGTAGAACCAACCGTGGCCGCCGCCGATCACCAGCTGCGCCCCGTCGAGGTCCGGCCGGGCCGCGGCATAGGCGCGCAAGAGGGCCGGCAGGTTTTTGCGCGGCTCCAGCGTGCCCAGATAGAGGATCATCCGCGCCGGCAGGCCCTGCGCCCGGCGGAAGGCCGCGATCGCGTCCGGCGGCCGGGGATAAAAGCGGGCCAGGTCGACGCCGTTGGGCACCACCGTGACGCGCCGGGCGGGCACGCCGAGCAGGGCCCGCAGGTCGTGGCGGGTCGCGTCCGACACCGCGATGAGGCGCCGGGCGTGGCGCACCGACCAGCCGGCCAGCGCCGTCAGGTAGAGCCGCTTGGCGGCGGGGAAGCGCTCCGGGTAGCGCAGGAAAATCAGGTCGTGGACGGTGACGACCGTGGGCGCCGGGCTGACGAAGGGCCGGACGAGCACCGGGCAATGGAGCACGTCGAGCCGGTCGCGGGCCGCGGCCACCGGCAGCACCAGCTGCTCCCAGAGGATGCGCACTTCCGGCTGGAGGGTGGGCCAGCGGCTCACGCGCAGCCGGGCGCGGGGCGCGCGGGCAAAGTCCGCCGGCCGCTGCCGCGCGCCCGCGCCCAGATAAAGTGTGTAGCGGGTGGCGTCGGGCAAGGCCAGCAAGGCCGTGATCAGGTCGCCGATATGCTTCGAGAGCCCGGCGGCCCGGTAATCGCCGGTAAAGGCCAGCAGGTGGGCGTTGATCCCGACGTGCATGGTGGTCAGGGGCCGGACGTGGGGGTTGGGGGTTGGGGGTTGGGGGTTGGAGAGATGGAAATCAGGGGACGGGACATCGGGGCCTCCGGTTGGTCAGGTGATAGGGTGGCAGTATAGCAGACCGGGAGGGCCTGCGTCAACGAATCTGCCCCGGGCGGCCACGGCTACACATCAGCCACAGCGCGCGGCGCGGGCCTGGGGCGGGTCGCAGACCCGCCCCAGGCCTATCAACCTAAGCACGGCACGGTCCTGGGGCGGGACGCCTAGCGGCTGAAGCCGCGGCTACGATTACGAAGCCCGCCTCCGCGGGCTGACGGTCATTCCCAGCACCATCTACGTCTGAAGTAGGCTGGATTGTATTACAAATCTATGCAACGCTCAGTAAGAGGCAGGGACAGCACGGAGACTTGCGGCGACCCGCCTCGTCGGGATGATCGTCAGCCCGCGGAGGCGGGCTTCGTAATCGTAGCCGCGGCTTCAGCCGCTAGGCGTCCCGCCCCAGAACCCGGCCGCGCGCTGAGGTTGCTGCGTATAGGGAGCCTGCTCGGTGCCCTGCCGCCCCGTATCAGGCAGGAAGGACAACCTATGCTATAATAGAAGGCGGGTGATCTACGCCGCTTTTATGCCGCGGCTGGAACCGGCCCATTCGGCGGCCGGACCCGCCTAGCAGGAGCACGCCCATGGCCGCTGCCCCGCCGCCGCCCGCGCCACGCGGGGCTCCGCTCATGGCCCCCGCGCGGCCCGCCGCGTTTGTCGCCCGGCCGGCGGAGCTCCAGCGGCTCCGGCACCACTTGCGGGCCGGCCCGCCCGGCCGCCCGCTGGCCCTCACCACCGCATGGCCGGGGGCCAGCGGCGGGGGCAAGACCACCCTGGCCGCGGCCCTGGGCCATGATCCCGAAGTGCGCCGCGCCTTCCCGGCCGGCATCCTCTGGGTCACGCTCGGCCCGGCGCCGAACCTCCTGGCCGTCCTGACGGACCTCGTCGCCGCGCTGATCGGGGAGCGGCCCTTCTTCGGTGACGCGGATGCGGCGGCCGCGCAGCTAGATCGCCTGGTCGCGGCCCGCCGCTGCCTCCTGGTGCTGGACGATGTCTGGGCGATCGGCCATCTGACGGCGTTCCCGCTGTTGCGCGATCCCCGGGCTCTCGTCATCACTACGCACTTCCCGGATCTGGCTGCGGCTGCCCGTGCCGAGGCTGTCGTCGTCGACGCGATGACTGGCCCCCAGGCCAGTGCGCTGCTGGCGCAGGCCCACGCCCCATCTGCCGACCTGGCCCCGCTCGCCGTGCTCGCCGCGCGCCTGGGGGCCTGGCCGATCCTGCTGGACCTGGCCCGGGGCGCCCTCCAGGCGCTTCTGGCGCGGAGCGCGCCCTGGCCCGCCGCGCTGGCCCAGGTGGATGCGGCCCTGGACGCGGCCGGTGTGCCGCCCGTTGCGCCGCCTACCGGCGCCGACCCACACCCGGCCCTGCACGGCCTGCTGGACCTGAGCCTGCACTTGCTCGACGGCGCGGCGCGCGACC
>DATGEF010000531.1:0-3783 GCA_035310405.1 Chloroflexia bacterium
GGCTGGTGGCGTGGTGGCAAGAGCGCCCGCGGGCGCAGACCCGCATTTCCACGTTTGCGGCACTCAAGGGACGGTATCCGCTGGCGACCGCCCTTGCAGCAGCCTAGCCTGTTGAGCAGGGGTTCGCCAGCGGTATCAAACAATGCAGCGCACCCGTGGAGTAAGGCCATAATTGCCGGGCGGTGACTTTGTGCTACAATAGGGCGTGCAGACGAGATGGATCGGCCGGGGCATCGACGGGGCGCGGGCGGAGCTGGCCTGGCTGGCGCGCGGGTTGCGCACGCCCGGCCTCTATGGCTGCCTCCTGGGCGCCTTGCTCGTCTGGGCGCTGGCCTGGCAGGTCCAAACGACCTATGTTCTCGACGTCGGCGGGCTCGACGATGATGCCTTCGTCCGGCACTTCAACGACAAAGAGCCCGACCCCAAGAAATTCTCCAACCCTCCGCTGACCTATCGCTGGAGCCAGCAAAGCAGCGCGCTCGTCTGGCCCGGCCTCGGCAATGCGCCGCTGACCGTGACCCTGCGCCTGGCCGGGTCCCGGCCGGGCGGGCTGCCACCCCCCGTGGTGACGGCGACGGTGCGCGGCCAGACGTTCCCGCTGGCGATCACGAACGATCTGCGCGACTACCCGCTCGCGGTGGGCCGCGGCAACCCGCTGGACGGGGACCTCGCCGTCCAGATCGCGGCCCCGCGCTGCGCCTGCCCCGGCGATCCGCGGGAGCTCGGCGTCCTGGTGGATAGCGCGACGCTGACTCCTGCTAGCCGCAACCTGTTCCCGCCCCCGGTCGTGCCCCCGATCGCCGACCTGGCGCGCTGGGCGGCGGCCCTGGGTGTGCTCTGGCTGCTGGTCTGGCGCCTGAGCGGCCAAACCCGCCTGGCCACGGCGGCCGGGGGCCTGGCGGCCGCGGCCATCGCCTGGGCCGCCCTCGCGGAGCGCCCCAACCTCGGCCTGCTGGCGCCCGCCGCCCCGGTGCTCTTGCTCGGCGCCTACCCCCTGGCCCTGATCGGCGTCGCCGCCGCCCGCGCGATGGACCTCTCCCCCCGCCCCTCCCCGGCGCGGGGAGGGGAGTCGCGCGTGCCTTTCCCTGGGTGGGGTCCTGTTGGGCCGGCCGAGGGCGTGGCCGGGGCGCTGGTCGCCGGCTTTCTGCTGCGGGTCGGGGGCATGGTCTACCCCCAGTTCATCAGCAGCGATATCCGCCTGCATGCGCATAATATCGAGAAAGTGCTGGCCGGCACCCTGGTCTGGACCGGCGTCCTGCCGAACGGCGCGCCCCAGCCGTACCCGCCCCTGCCCTATCTCGCGCTGGCCCCCTTCGCGGGGCTGGTCCCCGACCTGACGCTGCTCTGGCGGGTCGGCGGGGGGCTGATCGATGCGGCCTGTGTGCTGCCGCTCTACTACCTGGGCCGCCGGCTGGGGGGCCCGCGCGCCGGGGCCTGGGCCGGGTGGGTCTATGCCGCGCTCGCCGCCCCGTTCAGCCTCTTCTCGGCCGGCGTCTTCGCCAACCTCTTCGCCGCCGCCGTCTTCACCTGGACCCTGGCCGCCTGGGGCGCGGTCCTCCTGGCGTCCCGCGTGCGGCCGGGGGGGTGGGCCGCGCTGGGCCTCGGGTTTTTCTTGACAGCCCTGAGTCACTATGGTATGCTGATTGCCGCCGTAGCGGTCACAGGCCTGTATACGGTGCTGGCCCTGGCGATCGGGCCGGGAGTCGTCCGCCGGCGGGCGCTCGGAGTCGCGGCGGCGCTGCTGCTCGCCGGCCTGGGCGCCTACCTGGTCTACTACGTGCATTTTACGGACGTGTTGCTGGCCCCGGTGCAAGGCGTCAGCCGGCCCCCGGGGCCCCCGGCCCCCGCGGGCGGCGTTTCCCTGGCCGGCCTGGTCGACATCTTGCGCCGGCGCCTGGGGCCGGATCTCGGGGGGCTGGCGCTGCTGGCGGCCGGGGCCGGCTGGGCGAGCCTGGAGCGGCGCGGGCAGGGGCTGCTTCTGCTCGCGGCGGCCACCGGGCTGGCCAGCCTGGGCTTTGCCGCCGCCAGCCTGGTCGCGGGCGAGAACATCCGCTACGCCCTGTTGTTCGCGCCTTTCGTGGCGCTCGGCGCCGGCTTGTTGCTGGCGCGGCTGGCGGCCCGGGGGCGGTGGGGCCGGTGGTGGGCCATCCTGGTGCTGGCCGGCCTGTTCTGGCATTTACTCGCCGTGTGGCTACCGCTGATTTTCACCCGGTATCATACCGGGTAACCGGAGACCCGGAGGCCCGTTTACGCCTATGATGCGTCATGACCTGTACGAAGACCTGTACGTGAAAGAGCAGGATTACTGGTGGCACGTCGGCAAGCGGGCCATCGTCTATGCCTTGCTGGACAAGTACCTGCCGCCCGGAGATCCCGCCCGGCGCCAGGCGCTCGACCTCGGCTGCGGCACCGGCCATAATCTGGAGAGCCTGGCCCACTATGCCCAGCCGGTCGGGCTCGACAGCTCGGCCGAGGCCCTGACCTTTTGCCAGCGCCGGGGCCACCGCCGCCTGGTCCAGGCCGCCTCCCTGCCCTTCGCCGACGCGTCGTTTGACATCGTCATGGCGCTCGACGTGATCGAGCATCTCGACGACGACCTGGCCACCCTGCGCGAGGTCTATCGGGTCATGCGCCCCGGCGGGCTGCTGATCGTCAGCGTCCCGGCCTACCGCATCCTTTGGAGCTACTGGGACCAGATCCTGGGCCACCGCCGGCGGTACACGACCGGCGGCCTGCGGCACGTGGCGCGCCGGGCCGGCTGGCGCGTGCGCAAAGTGAGCTACAGCAACCTGGCGATCCTGCTGCCCACGATCGCGTTGCGCCTGGTCAAAGGCCTGCGCCATCGCAAGAGCGCGGTCGCCATGCCGGCCAGCGATAGCGCGGAGCACATGTCGTCTGACGGGCCCGAGACCGACTTCGTCACCGTCCCCGGCTGGCTGAACCGGGTCCTGGTCGGCTACTATCGCGGCGAAAGCCAGGCGTTGCGCGCGATCGATCTGCCGTTTGGCCTCTCGGTCGTCTGCGTGGCGCAGAAAGCGCGCCGCCGGGTGCCGGCGCCTGTCCTCGTGCCCGCCCCGGGCCCTACGCCGGTGGTCGCCGGGAATCGAGACCGCCCCGCCGTCCGCTCATGAGTATGCCGCGCCACGCCACCGCCCTGGAGGGCGCCCGGATTCCGGCCGTCCGGCCGGGCACCAGCCTGCGCGCGGTAGCCTGGGTGGAGCGCCAGGCGCCGCGCCTGCTCGGCGGGGCGATGGCCCTCTTCGTCGTCGTCTGCTTCGCCGCCGCGGTCTACAAATACCAGCATTTTGGCCAGGGGTACGACCAGGTCGATTTTGAGCAGGCGATCTGGAACACGATCCAGGGCCGGCCGTTCGCCGATTCCCGCTTCAACTTCACCACGTCGATCTTCGGCATGGATTGGATGCCGTTGCTGGCCCTCTTCGTCCCCTTTTACGCCCTGCTCCCGTCCGCGCTGACGCTGTTGTTCTTGCAGATCCTGGCCGCGGCGGCCGGCGCCTGGCCGGTGTACCAGCTGGCGAAAGATCGGCTCGGCAGCCAGCGGCACGGGCTCGCCTTCGGGCTCGCCTGGTTGCTCTATCCGACGGTCGAGTACTCGGTGCTCGACCCCTTCCAGGTGCGGATCTTCGCGACCGTCTTTCTGCTCTTCGCGCTGCTCTACTTCGAGCGGGGCCGCCTGGGCCTCTTCCTCCTGAGTGCCGGGCTAGCCCTCTTGGCGCGCACCGATGTCTCCCTCGTGGTGCTGATGTTTGGCGTCTATGCCCT
>DATGEF010000532.1:0-5478 GCA_035310405.1 Chloroflexia bacterium
CCGGCTCTGGGACTACCGCCCACTACTCCAAACCTACGGCCAGCTACAATCGTTGCGCCCCTATTACGTCTTCAAAGGTGTGGATATCGACCGCTATCCGCTGGCCGGGGGCGAAGCCCAGGTGATGATCTCGGCGCGCGAATTAAACCCCGACGGCCTGGCGTCCCAGGCCCAGACCTGGGTCAACCAGCACCTGGTTTATACGCACGGGTTCGGGGTCGTCGCCATCCCGGTCAACCAGATCGAGAATTCGGGCCAACCGCACTTCCTGGTCCACGACCTGCCGCCGGTCAGCGAGGACCCGGTTCTGGCGGTGACGCGCCCGCAGATCTATTATGGCGAGGCCGAGGATAATTATGTCTTCGTGCGCACCGGCGCCCAGGAGTTCGACTACCCATCCGGCGACCATGACGTCACCACGGTCTACAGCGGCACCGGGGGCGTCGCCGTCGGCAGCTTCCTGAACCGCCTGCAGCTCGCCGCCTACTTCGGCGACTTCACGATCATGCTCTCCGATTATATCCACGACGACAGCCGGGTCCTCTTCCACCGCGATATCCACGACGCGGTTCAGCGCGTCGCCCCCTTCCTGCGTTATGATGGCGACCCCTATGTGGTCGTGGTCGACGGCAAGATCTACTGGATCCAGGATGCCTTCACCATCAGCGACCGCTATCCCAATGCCACGCCCTACAGCGTGGCGTCGCTCGATCCGAACAGCGACACGGGAACAGACCAGATCAACTACATCCGCAACTCCGTCAAGGTCGTGATCGACGCCTATAGCGGGGCGATGGACTTTTACGTGGTCGACGCGAAAGACCCGGTGATCGCGACCTACCGGCGCATCTTCCCCACCCTGTTCAAGGACCAGGCGGCGATGCCGGCCGGGCTCCAGGCCCATCTGCGCTATCCGGAAGAGCTGTTCAATATCCAGGCGCAGATGTACGACACGTTCCATATGACCGATCCCAGCGTCTTCTACAACCGCGGCGATGCCTGGAAGGCCGCGTTCGGCAACGGCACCGATACAAGCGCGCCCCTGGAAGCGTACTACACAATGATGCGGCTCCCCGGCGAGCAGAAGAACGAGTTTATGATGGTGGTGCCGTTCACCCCGGCCTCCAAGCAGAACATGATCGCCTGGATGGCCGCGCGCGCCGATGCCCCCGACTACGGCCGCGTCGACGTGATCCGCTTCCCGTCCAACACGATCATCTATGGTCCGCAACAGATCGATGCGACGATCAACCAGGACCCGCAGATCTCCGGGCAGATCAGCCTCTGGAACCAGAGCGGCAGCCAGGTGCTGCGCGGCAACCTGCTGGTGCTGCCGATCGCCAACTCGGTGCTCTATGTGCAGCCGTTGTTCCTGCAAGCCACCAACAACGCGCTGCCGGAGCTCCAGCGGGTCATCGCGGCGTCGGGGGGCCAGGTGGGCATCGGCGTGGACCTCAACTCCGCCCTCGACGTGATGCTCGGCGCCCCGGCGCAGAATCCGCCGCCCACGACCGGGGGCGGGGGCACGCCCACCGTGGTCGCCGGCACCCCGGCCGCCGGCAGCACCCCGGTCGACCTGACGCCGGCCGGCGCCTGCACCGGCGACGTGCATAGCCTCAGCGTGGACGCCCTGGCCCACTACCAGCGGGCGCAGGATGCCTTGAAGGTGAGCGACTGGGCAACCTACGGCCGGGAGCAGACCGCGGTGGAGGCCGACCTGCGCTGCTTGCAACAGGTCACCCGCTAGGCGTGATCCCGCGCCTGCGCGCCTGGGGGGCGGCCCACGCCGAGCCGCTAGGTATCTGGCTGGCCCTGCGGCTGGGCCTGACGCTGCTGGCGCTGCTGGCCGGCCTGTACATCCCGAGCGTGCTGCCCAAGGGCACGGCGCCGTACCACCCGGCCGCCCTGCCCGCGCTCTGGGACCGCCTGCTGGGCGTCTGGTCGCGCTGGGACGGCCAGTGGTATCTGCAGATCGCCACGGCCGGCTACCACCCGGGCGACGGCAGCACGGCTTTCCTGCCGCTCTACCCCTGGGCGGTAGGCGCCCTGGGGGTGCTGCTGGGCGGGCGCTACCTCTGGGCCGGCGTCCTGCTCTCCGCCGCGATCTTCGCGGGCGTGCTCATCCTGCTCTACCGGCTGGTCCGCGAGCAGTACGCGCCCGATCTGGCCCCCCGCACCGTCCTATACCTGGCCATCTTCCCCACCGCCTTCTTTTTCTGGGCCATCTACAGCGAAGGGCTCTTCTTGCTCCTGGCCCTGGGCATGTTCTACGCGGCCGGACGCCGGCGCTGGCTCCTGGCCGGGGCCTGCGTGGCCGCCGCCCTCTGGACACGGGCCTTCGGCGTGCTGCTGATCCCCTGCCTGCTGGTCGAGATGCTCGATCGGCGGAGCGACTCCCCGCCCGGGCACGGGGCGGAGCGGAGGGAGCAGCTCGCCGCGTTGGTCCTGCCCCTGGCCGCGGGCGGGGCGTTGCTGGCCTGGTCCGCGGTGGCGCTGGGCGACCCACTGGCCTTCGTGCGCACGCAGGCGGAGTGGAACCGGGCTTTCAGCTGGCCCTGGATCACGGTCGTCAACGCCTTCAAGGTCGCGGGGGCGATGCCGTTCGAGTTCCAGGTGGAGAACCAGAGCTGGTTTTACCTGGCGACGCTGCTGCTCTTTGGCGCGCTGGCCGCGGCCGGGTGGTGGCGCCGGCCGGGCCCGGCCGGCGGCCCGGCGCGTCCTCCCCTCCTGCGGCCCGCGCAGGCGCTCTATTTGACCCTCGGCCTGCTCTTCCCGCTCCTGTCGGCGACGCCCCAAAACCCGCTGCTGTCGCTGCCGCGCTTCGTGCTGATCCTCTTCCCTGCCTTTATCCTCCTGGCCCGCGCCGGGCGCCGGCCCTGGGTCCATTACCTTATCCTGACCCTTAGCTTCCTGCTCCTCGGCCTCTACACCATCCGCTTCGCCAACTGGTACTGGGTCGCGTAACGGGAACTTTTCTGGGCCCGCCGGCGTCTTTGGGGTAGGGAGGGTCGGAGCCGTGGTCTAGTCACGGTCCGATCATTTTAGACTGCCGCGAGGTGATCGATGGCTCGCTGGATACGCGCAAAACAGTGGTGGCTTCTACTGGGGCTTGGTATACTGAGCCTATGGGGGATCGTCCAGTGGTTCCCGCTCACCGCCGCTAACAGATATCCTACTGCCCTCAAGCAACCGACCCCCACCCCGCCGGTCACGGTGCCCAACCCCCCGAAAACCTCTTTGCCCGACTTCGCCGCCGCTGTGCATGGGCTGCGCAGCTACCATATCTATTACAATCGCTTCAATAACGAAGGGCATGGGATGCCGATCGGTAACCCGTTGGAAGGCGACGTCGATGTCATTCATATGCGGGCCAGCTTCACTGTCACCCATGGCCGCGAGATCGATCACCAGATCGTCCTGAGCGAGACCGTGTATACACAGGATGCAACGGGGCTCTGGAGTATCGGGCAGCCCCCACTGATACAGCTCGCCGCCCCTCCTATCCCGGTCCCGCAGGGCGGCGGGAATTATGTACTGGATCAAACCGAGGATTATTACGATGGCGTGCCCTGTCATGGCTACCGATTCCACACGTCGTTCCAAGATCCCAAGGAACCCTTAAACTTCTCGGCGAGTTCCAGCGATTACTTCATCGGCGTCGCCGACGGTATTCCACGCTACGTATTTCAGAACACCGAATCAGAAGCCGGCCAAAGCGGTGAGCAGTTGGAGTTGAGTAAAATCAATCAACCAATGGTGATTGTTGTACCCGTGTTTCGCCTAGAGGCCACGGTCACGCCGCCGCCCACCCCGCTGTTGACCCCCGTGCCGTCGGGCTGGCGCTTCATGGCGACCCCGGAGCCGGGTCAGTTGTCCGGGGTGGTGGCCCTGGCGGCCGATAACATCTGGACGGTCGGCCAGGCTTCGCCCGGTCCGGTCCTCATCCAGCACTGGGACGGGCAGACCTGGCAGCCCATCCCCTACACCGGGCCGCCGGGCACGGGGTTGGCGGCGATTGCCGCCACGGGACCAGCGGATCTCTGGGCGGTCGGCAGGGAAAGCAACGGGCGGGCGCTGATCCTCCATAGCGACGGCACGACCTGGCGGCCGATGTCCCCACAGCTGGATGAGACGACGGGGTGGAATGAGCTCTACGCCGTCACGGCCCTCGCCCCCGACGATGTCTGGGCCGTGGGCCGGCAGGGGCTGGGGGTCGGGCCTGGGGCGCCATTTCTCATCCACTGGAACGGTAGAGCCTGGCAGGAGGTCGCCACCCCCGTTCCTCGGTTTCCGATGCTGACCGCGATCAGTGGGCGGGCGGCCGATGATGTGTGGCTGGTGGGGAGGGTGGAGCAGGATGCGGTGGGACAAACCTTGACCTTACATTGGGATGGGCACACCTGGCAGCGCGTGCCCAGTCCGAATCCCGGCGCCGTCAGTAACCAGCTGAATGCGGTCAGCGCGACGGCCGGGGGGGTATGGGCGGTGGGGGAGTTTATAGACAACACCGGCGCCGGGCAAACGCTCATCCTCCACTGGGACGGCCGGCAGTGGCGGCAGATGGCCAGTCCCAGCCCCGGGGTGTTATATACCGTGACGAGCCGTTCCCCCCTGGATGCCTGGGTAGGAGGAACAGACCGGCAAACGCTGGCCGAACACTGGGATGGGCAGGCCTGGCGCATAGTACCTAGCCCGAACAGCAGCCCGGCCGGCAATATAATCCAGAGTATGGCCATCGCCCCGAACGGCGATCTCTGGGCAGTAGGCGTGGGCGGGTCGAGCCAGCAAACCGTACTTGCAGTGCGCTACCAGCCTCGACTCGGCCCGCCCGCCGCGAGCCCGGCTCCCTGATCGGGGCGGCGCGCCAGCCCCTGCTGTGCCGCTGCGCGCCCACGTGCCGCGCTACGGAATTACCCTCACCCGCCCAAACACCGCCACCACACGCTGAGGCGGCCACCGTCAGCGGGGGCGGGGCACGTAGGTGAAATAGATGTCGGGGTAGAGGAGCGTATAGCCGGCGCGGGTCGCGGCGCGCATGGTCGGGGTGAGGATATCGGCGCGCAGGGGCACGCGCGGCGGCTGGGCGACGTCGCCGGCCAGCAGGACCAGCGGGAAGGCCCCCTGGCGCAAGCGGGCCTCAAACGCCGTCGCGTCCCAGCGGCCGGCCGCGGCCAGGGCGGTCATCGTGAAGGGGTCGTCGTAGTCCGTCTGCTGGCCGGCGAGGGCCAGCAGCCCGGGGTCGTCGGCGAAGTAGCGGCCGGGCGGCGCCTGGCGCACGAGCGCGACGATCTTCTGCAGCTGGCCCTGCGCGGCCGCCGACGGCAGCTGCAGGTCGGCGGCATACCAGTCGGCCGGGGCCGCGGCCATCGCCAGATAGCCCCCGCAGGCCAGCAGCAGGACAACCAGGACGATCGGATTTTGGATTTTGGATTTTGGATTTTGGATTGGGAGACGAGGATCCTTCGTCCAATCCCCGAC
>DATGEF010000533.1:0-3680 GCA_035310405.1 Chloroflexia bacterium
CGCCAGTATAACCAGGCCACCCGTGGCCAGATCGCCAAGATCGTCTATCTCTCGATCACCGCGGGCGCCGACTGCACCCCGCCGGCCGCGATCCGCTAACCCCGGCGCCCGGGCGCCGGGCGCCAGCAACCTCGTTACCACCCCAGCCGGGGCCGGGGAGTTATCCTCCCCGGCCCCGGCGTTTGGCCGTTGGGGCCTATTGACAGCCCGCCGCCGCCGTGCTATGATATGACAACGTTACCATGTTAGCGTTGTCATAGGGAGCGGAGATGGCGGTTACTCTGCAGGACGTGGCCGCGCGGGCCGGCGTTTCGGCGATCACGGTCTCGCGCGCCCTGAACCACACGAGCTATGTCGGCGCGGAGACGCGGGCGCGCATCCTGGCCGCCGTCGCCGAGCTCAATTATGTGCCCAATGCGGTCGCCAGCTCCCTGCGCTCCAGCAAGACCCAGCTGCTGGCTTTCCTCACCGATATCACGAATCCCTTCTGGGCCACCGTGGCCCGCGGCATCGAAGACGGGGCCATGGAGGCCGGCTATGGGGTCATCCTTTGTAACACCGACGAGGCCGAGGTGAAGGAAGCACGCTACGTCGACCTGCTGCTGCGCCGGCGGATCGACGGCTTCATCGTCGTCCCGACCCGCGCGAGCGGGCCGATCCTCCAGAATCTCAAACGCCACCATGTGCCTTTCGTCCTCGTCGACCGCGCCGTGCCGGGCGTGGCGGCCGATTGCGTGCGGGGCGACAGCCGGAGCGGCGCCGAGCAGCTGACGGCCCACCTGCTGGCGACCGGGGCGCGGCGCATTGGCCTGATCACCGGCCCGCGCACCGTCTCCACGGCCGAAGAGCGGGTCGCGGGCTATCAGGATGCCTTACGCGCCGCCGGGCAGCCCGGCGACGAGAGCCTGATCCTGTATGGCCAATATACCGAGCCTTGGGGCTATCAGGCCACCCAGGAGCTCATGGCGCGCCCACGGCCCCCCGATACGCTGTTTGCGGCCAATAACTTCATCGCCATCGGGGTGCTGGAGGCGCTGCATACCTTTGGCCTGCGGGTGCCGGAAGATGTCGCCGTCGTCTGCTTCGACGATATGACACACCTGACCACGGCCCGCTTTCTCACGACGGTTATCCAGCCGGCCCAGGAGATGGGGCGCCTGGCCCTGCGCCTGCTGCTGGCCCGCCTCGCCCAGCCGGACCGTGCCCCCGAGGAAATCATCCTGCCGGTCGCGCTGGTCGTGCGCCGCTCCTGCGGCTGCCCATTCACCGCCGGCCGCCCAGGGGGCAACCAATGACGACCTGGGAATACTGTCAAAGCCAGGACTTCGGCGAGCTGGAGGCCCTGGGGCGCGGCGGGTGGGAGCTGGTGGCCGTGCTGCCCGCCCCGCCCCCCGGCACCGCGATCTTCTACCTGAAGCGGGCCCGCCCGGACTTCCGGGAGCGAGTCACCGAGGATCAACGGCGGCGCTACTTCGGCCTGCTGGGCATCCCGGTGCCCGAAGCAAAGGATCGTCCATGAAAAAGAGCGGCATCCTCCATCCCGGGATCTGCCAGCTCCTCGCGAGCACCGGGCATACGGACTACATCACGATCTGCGACCGCGGCTTCCCCGTGCCCACCGGGCCCCCGCGCATCGACGTGGCGCTGGTCGACGGCATCCCGACGGTCCTCGACGTGCTGCGGGCCGTGGCCGCCGAGTGGGCCATCGACCGGATCATCATCGCCGCGGAGATGATCGCGGCCAGCCCCCAGCACGTCGCGGCGATCCGCGCCCTCGTCGGGGCGATCCCGCTCGAAATCGTGCCGCACCTGGAGCTGAAGCAGCGCGCGCAAAGCGCGCGCGGGACGATCCGTACCGCCGATACCACGCCCTGGGGCAATATCATCGTCGTGTCGGGATAGCCGTAGGCCCGCGGCCCGCGAGAACAGGAGCGCATGATGCCCAGCAGCCCACCCAGTGCCCTCGCCCGGATTACGCCGCTCGTGGTGGCGCGGGCCGCCTTGCTGGCCCAGAGGGGGCAGGTCTACGACCTCGGCGCTGAGCTGAGCGACGATATGCCGGCCACGGACAAGAACACTTTCATGCCCTACCGGCTGTTGACCTATCGCAGCTTTCGGGACTTTAACCAGCAGGGGGAGACCGGCGACGTCTCGTTTTACACCGAAGTCCTCATGGCCACTCCCCATGTTTCCACCCATATCGACGCGCTCAACCATGTGAGCAAAGGTGGGCGGATCTTCGGCGGCCACCGCACCGCGGATGTGGAGCACGATTTCGGGGTCGCGGCCGCCAGTATCGAGACCGTGCCACCCATCGTGACCCGCGGGGTGCTGCTGGACATTGCCGCCACGCTGGGCGTGGAGCGGATCGCCGACCACTACGCGATCACCGTCGCCGACCTGGAGCAGACCTTAGCCCGGCAGGGCACACGCCTGGCGGTGGGGGACGCCGTGCTCGTGCATACCGGTAAGATGCGCCAGTATGCCGTCGACAACGCGGCCTTTCTGGCCGGCCAGCCCGGCGTGGGGCTGGCCGCCGCCCTCTGGCTCTACGACCAGGGCATGGCCGTGCTGGGCAGCGACACGACCGGCACCGAGCCGCAGCCGGTCGCCGATTGGGAGCAGACCGTCCATGTCGCCATGCTGATGGAACGCGGCGTCCACCTGATCGAATGGATGCACCTGGAGGCGCTGGCCGCCGCGGGTGTCTACGAGTTTCTGTTCTTTTGCGCGCCGCTCAAGCTGCGGGGCGCCAGCGGCAGCTGGGTCCGGCCCGTCGCGATCGCCTGACGGCCGGTAGTAGAGAGGAGACGCGTACACAGATGAGACTGTCCGGCAAAACGGCCATTATTACCGGCGGCACCACCGGCATCGGCCGCGCCGCCGCGGGGCTCTTCGCCCGGGAAGGCGCGCGAGTGGTCATCGCGGATTGGCGCGACGACCGGGGGGGCCCGATCGTCGACGCGATTGTCGGGGCGGGCGGCGTGGCGACCTTTGTGCGCTGCGACGTGCGCCGGCGCGACGATAACGAGCGGCTGATTGCGGCCTGCGTGGCCCAGTATGGCCGGCTCGACATCCTCTTTTGCAATGCGGGCCGCTTCCTGCCCAAGCTGATCACCGAGAGTAGCGATGAAGAGATCGAGGCGATCTTCGACGTGAACGTCAAAGGGCTGATCTATGCCAGCCGGGCGGCCATCCCCCAGATGCTGCGCCAGGGGGGTGGCACGATTCTGTTCGATGCCAGCATCCGCGGCCTGGGCGCCCAACCCGGGTCCCCGATTTACTGCGCCAGCAAAGGGGCGGCCGTGCTGCTGGCCCGCGCGCTCGCGCTGGACTATGCGACGCAGCAGATCCGCGTGAACGCCCTCTGCCCCGGCATCGTGGACACGCCCATGCTGCGCAGGGGCGCCGGCCAGGAGCCCGATCCGGTCGCCGCGCTGGCCCGGTACACCGCGGAGCAGCCGATCGGCCGCCTGGCCACGCCCGAGGAGTGCGCCGCGGTCGCCCTGTGGCTGGTCTCGGACGAAGCGAGTTTCGTCACGGGCGTGGCGATGCCCGTCGACGGCGGGTTAACGGCACGCTGAGCACGCGGATGCGAGAAAGGGAGCCGGCTATGTTCCGACTAGACCACAAAATCGCGCTCGTGACCGGGGCGGGGTCCGGGATCGGCAAGGAGATCG
>DATGEF010000534.1:0-9873 GCA_035310405.1 Chloroflexia bacterium
CCCAGCAGGGCTACCCGATCAGCGAGGAGTTCACCGAGGTGAGCCCGCTGAACGGCCGGCCGTATACGGTGCAGTACTTCGAACGGGCTGTGTTCGAGTTGCACCCGGAGAACGCGGCGCCGTTCGACGTCCTGCTCTCCCAGCTCGGCACGTTCCAGTACCAACAGAAGTACGGCAAGTAGGCCCGGCCCTCGCTGGTAGCAGCCCATAGCCACAGCCCCCGCGGGTTCGACCGCGGGGGCTGTCGCTGTTACCAGAGGCAGTATAGCTCTTGGGCTAGATCTCGATCGGTAGTGTGTCTACCCGCCCACCCCCGGCAGTGTTGCGCGCGGCAGCGCAAACTGGCGGACAAGCTTGTCCGGCAACTCGTGCAAACCGGTCAGCACAAGGTCGGGCAGGACCGGTATATCGGCGGGGGGCGCGAGCACGCCCAGCGGCGCCAGCCAGGCGGTCCAGAGCCCGGCGGCATGGGCCCCGCCGACGTCGCTCTGCAGGTTGTCGCCGACATAGATCGCTTCAGCTGGCGCGACATCCGGCAGCGCGGCCAGGGCCGCGGCGAAAATGCGGGCGTCCGGCTTCTCGATCTGCAGGTCGGCTGAGTAGATCCGCACCGGGAAGTAGTCGACGATCCCGTTCTGGGCCAGCTCTTGGTCGCGCCAGGGCCCGCGCCACTGGGTATTCGAGATGATCGCCAGGCGCAGGCCCAGCGCCTGCAGAGCGGCGAGGGTGCGCGGCAGATCGCGCTCGGTGTGCGAGGAGGCGATCAGCGGCTGGTGCCAGGCGGTGAGTAAATCCGGGTCGTGGGGGTCGAGTGGCCATCTGGTGGCCGCGACGAGGTGCTCCAGCAACTGGTCGCGGGTGTGGACCGGATGGTGGCGCCGGTTCAAGGCAGCGAGCTGGGCGTCGAGCGCGGCAGGGGATGGCAGGGGAACCGCCGGGTAGCGTGCCGCGATGGCCGTGTGCAGGGCCGTGTTCATCAACCAGGCGCGCGCCCGGCCGTCGGCGGGCTGCCGCTGGAGCAGCGTATCGCCCATGTCGAAGAGCACCGCTTTGAGCATCACGCTGGGGGCTGCATGAAGTCGGTGGCCAGCTGGAACACGCGGGCCTTGTCATAGTCCACGGTGACGATATGGTAGCCGCGGTGCAGCACGCAGAGGCGCTTCTCGCGCGAGGCGATGGCGCTGTAGATGTGCATCGAGTTCATCGGGTGGACCAGGTGATCGCGGCGGGCGTAGATAATCAGGGCGGGGATGGTGATGCGCCCCAGCCCGGCGCGCACCTCGGCGAGCAGATCGATGATCGTGGCGCCGGTGGCCAGCGGCACCCGGTCATAGGTCAGCTGGCGGGCGCGGGCCGCCGGGTCGGCGATATCGCTGCCGAGCTTGGCGAAGTAGGGCAGCGCCTCGCTCATCGCGGTGAGCGGCGCCCGCAGCACGGCGGGGAGCCAGACGGGGGCGCTCATGACGACCAGGCCGGCGTAGGCCTCCGGGTCGCGCCCGGCCAGGTAGAGGCTGAGGGCCCCGCCGAGCGAGAGGCCGGCCAGGTAGATCCGCCGGCAGCCGTGCGCCCGCAGCTGGGCCAGCCCCTGCTCGGCCGAGATGACCCAGTCGGCCCAGGTCTTGGTCCGCAGGTCCTCCGGCGACGTCCCGTGCCCCGCCAGCAGGGGCGCCGCCACGGTGATGCCGCGGTCCGCCAGCTGCCGGCCCAGCTCGCGCATCGTAAAGGGCGAGGAGGAGAGCCCATGCAGCAGCAGGCACCCCGTCGGGCCGGCGGCATAAAAGAAAGGCTCCGCCCCCGCGACGATCAGGGGCCGCGTGCGCCGCGGCCCCGGGCGCGCCGGGACGCCGTTAACGTCCTGCATAGTTGGGCGCTTCCTTGGTCAGCACGACATCGTGGGGATGGCTCTCGCGCAGGCCGGCGCCGCTGATGCGGATGAAGCGGGTCTGGTCCTGGAAGGACGGAATATCCGGCGCGCCGACATAGCCCATCCCCGAGCGCAGGCCGCCGACGAGCTGGTAGATCATCGTGCCCACCGGCCCTTTATACTGCACCCGGCCTTCGATGCCCTCGGGCACCAGCTTGTCCAGGCGATCGACGTCTTGCTGGCCGTAACGGTCCCGGCTGGACGCCCGCTGCTTCATTGCGCCGAGCGAGCCCATGCCGCGGTATTCTTTGAAGCGCTCGCCTTGATGGAGGATCACATCGCCCGGGCTCTCGTCGACCCCGGCCAGGAGCGAGCCGATCATCACGGTGTCGGCGCCCGTCGCGATCGCCTTCGCCAGATCGCCGCTGTACTGGATGCCGCCGTCGGCGATGATCGGGATGCCGGCCGGGCGGGCGACGCGGGCCACTTCCCAGATCGCCGTGATCTGCGGCATCCCCGCGCCCGAGACGACACGGGTGGTGCAGATCGAGCCCGGCCCCATGCCGACCTTAAGGCCGTCGGCGCCCGCCTCGATCAGCGCCCGCGCGGCCTCCTGGGTAGCGATATTGCCGGCGATCACGGCCACGTCGTAGCGGCTCTTGAGCCGCCGCACGGCGTCGATCACCGCCTTGGTGTGGCCGTGCGCCGTGTCGACGAAGACGACGTCGACGCCGGCGCCGATCAGGGCGGCGGCGCGGGCGAAGCCTTCCTCGCCGACGCCCACCGCCGCGCCGCAGAGCAAGCGGCCAAAGCGGTCATAGGTCGCGAGCGGATACTGTTGCTTCTTCTGGATATCCTTGACTGTGATCAGCCCGGTCACCCGGCCCTGCTCGTCGACCACCGGCAGCTTCTCGATCTTGTGGCGGCGCAATGTCTCGCGCGCCTGCTCCAGCGTGGTTCCGGGCCGCACGGTGTGCAAGGGCGCCGGGGTCATCCACTGGCGCACCGGCTGATCGAAATCGCCCGGCTCGGCGAAGCGGATGTCGCGGTTGGTCAGGATGCCGACCAGCCGCGCCTCCTGCACGATCGGCACCCCCGAGATATGGTAGCGCGCCATCACGTCGAGCGCGTCCCGCACCGTCCGATCGGGCTCCAGGCAGATGGGGTCGACGATCATGCCGGCCTGCGAGCGCTTGACCTTGTCGACTTCCGCCACCTGATCCTCGATCGACATATTGCGGTGGATGACGCCGAGGCCGCCTTCCCGGGCCATGGCAATGGCCATGCGCGCCTCGGTCACGGTGTCCATGGCCGCCGCGAGGATCGGGATATTCAGCACGATCTGGCGCGTCAGGCGCGTCTGGGTCGAGATATATTGGGGGGTGGGTAAAACTTCCGAATAGGCGGGTACCAGGAGCACGTCATCAAACGTGAGCCCCTCCCAACCAAACTTTTCCGTATCCGATAACATCCAGTGTCTCCATTCCAGGCAGCACAACCGCCTTATACCGGGCGGGCCAGCCCGCCCCCGGCCATCCGGGTATGTAGATCGTCGATCCGGGCACGCAACACCTGGATATCGCGTTGCCGCCAGGTCGAATCATGGTCGATCAGGACCTGTTGCTTGCGAAACGCCAGCTCGGTGGCCAGTTGTTGCAACCGGCCCAGCTGGCGAAACGGCGTCCACCCATAGCGCGTCAGCGCCGTCCAGCGGGCTCCCCAGCGCCGGCGCGCCGAGATGAGCATATAGTATTCCGCCTGGCTGAACCGCCCGACGGCGACCTCTTCCCACAGATGCTGCTCGATCCAGCGGCGCTCCTTGGCCCCGGCCAGCAGCGCGATCACCAGCACGATCAGCACGCCGCTCCAGTCGGCCAGGACGTCGATCAGGCAACCGACACAGGCCACGCTTTCGCCGCCGAAGACCCCCAGGCCGGCCAGGCTGTTGTGCAAGCCATGAAAGAACATGGCCCCGCCCAGGCCGAGCACCGGCAGGCCCCAGGTGGCACGCAAACGAGGGGTCGAGCGGATGTAGCCGAGCGTGGCCCCGGTGATGCTGGTGAAAAACGCGTGATTCAGGCCAAAAATGCCCGATCGCAAAAACCAGCCGAAGATCACCGAGTCGAGGGCGGGGGCCAGGCCGGGATGATAGCCGTCAGGATAGGCAAAGCGGAAGCCGTAGACGATATTTTCGACCACCGAGAAGCCCAGGCCGACGAGGGCGCCGTAGAGGATGCCATCCATCACGTCGTCAAACTCGTGGCGGTAGGCCAGGAAGAGCACGAAGAGGATGATGCCCTTGGCGCCCTCTTCGACGATGGGCGCGATCAGCGAGGCCTGGCCAAACTCGCCCACCGCCCCGGCGCCTTCCAGGGGGATGCCGAGCAGCACCTCAAACACCAGGGCCAGGAGAATCGCCGGGATCGCGCCCCAGACAAAGGCCAGCACGGCCAGGCTGATCGGCTCTTTTTCGTAGCGGTCAAGCGCCCAGATGACCAGGATATAGACGAGGGCAGGGGCCAGCGCCAGCCCGGTCAAGAGGCCCAACAGCGCCAGCAAGCTCATACGGGGCGATCTTCCTCCTCCGGACGCCGTCGGGCCCACGCGGTGTGCCGGCCGGCACGCGCCCCCGGGACCTCTCCCGCCGGCTCGCGCGCAAGCTTACCGATCATTGTACCCGATGGGCGCCGCGGCGGCAAGGCCGGTTACGCCTCGAAGATCCGCTCGCCGCCGCGGATACCACCGCCGGGCCCGCCAGCCCCGGCCCCTAGACGAGCCCCCGTTGGCGGGCCAGATGCACCGCCTCGGTGCGGTTGCCGGCGCCGAGCTTGGCCAGCAGAGCCGACACGTGGAACTTGACCGTGCGCTCGCTGATCTGCAGCCGACCGGCGATCTCTTTATTGGGCAGGCCCTGCACCAGCAGCGCGAGCACGTCGTGCTCCCGATCGGTGAGCGGCGCCACGACGGCCGGGGGCGTCGCGATGCGCCGGATCAGCTTGGCCGCGACGGCCGGCTGCAACAGCGATCCGCCCGCGGCGACCACCCGGATCGCCCGAAAGAGGTCGTCCCGTGGCGCGCCCTTAAGCAAATAGCCCGCCGCCCCGGCCTGGACGGCCCCGATGATCCGCTCGTCGGTGTCGAAGGCGGTAAAGACCAGCGCCCGGACCGCCGGGTTCGCCGCGCGCATGGCCCGCAACGCCTGCACACCGTCCAGCAGCGGCATTTCCAGGTCCAGCAGCACGACATCCGGCTGCTGCGCGGCGACCAGCGCCACGGCCGCCGCACCATCGCTCGCCTGGCCCACGATCGTAAAATCGGGCTGCGTTTCCAGCACGGCGGCCAGCCCCTCGCGCACAATCGGGTGGTCGTCGGCCAGCACCAGCCGGATGGTCATGGGGGGGCGGCCGGCACGACGGCGAGCACATGGGTGCCGGCGCCGGGCGCGCTGGCGATCGCCAGGCGGCCGCCCAGCAAGTGGGCGCGCTCGCGCATCCCGGTGAGCCCAAGTCCGCCGGTGGCGCTCGGCACCACGGCCGCCGGGTCAAAGCCGACGCCACTATCCGCGACCGCCAGCCGGATCGCGGCGCCGGCCTGGTGCAGAGTCAGGGTCACCCGGGTCGGGCCGGCATGCTTGCGCACATTGGTCAGGGCCTCCTGGGCGATGCGGTACAGCCCGGTTTCCAGGGCGGGCGCCAGGGGCCCGATATAGGGGTCGACCAGCGTCTGCACGACCAGGCCGGATTCCTCGGCGAACTGCTGGCCGAGCACGCGCAGGGCCTCGGGCAGGGTCCGGCCGGCGAGGGGGGCGGCGCGCAGGCCCAGCACCGAGCGCCGGGCCTCTTCCAGGTTGGCGCGGGCCAGCGTGAGCGCCCGGTCGATCTGGCCGGCGAGGGCCGCGGGCTTCGTCTCGGCGACCACCTGGGCGGCCTCCAGGTGCAGCGTAATCGCCGCCAGGCCCTGGGCCAGGGTATCGTGGATCTCGCGGGCGATGCGGTTGCGCTCTTCCAGGGCGGCCAGGGCCACGGCCTGCTGGGCCAGCCGGGCGCGCTCGATCGCGGTGCCCAGCTGCGCCCCCACCGCCGACAACAGCAGCAGGATATCCGGCGTAAAGGTGGCCGCCCCCGGCCCGGCCACGTTCAGGATGCCGAGCAGGCGCGCCTCGGAGCGCAATGGCGCGCTGGCGTGGACCTGGAGCCCGCCGCAATCGCCCTCGGCCTCGGCCAGGCGGGAGCACTGCACGATGTTGATCGCCTCGTGCAGCTCCCCCGACTTGAAGAGACTATTGCACGTGCAGCCGCCGATCCAGGGCCCCCCGGGATAGGCCATCGCCGGGGGCAGCGCATGATACGCCGCCAGGTAGAGCCGGCCCAGGTCGTCGAGCAGGAAGATCCAGCCGGTTTGCAGGCCCAAGAGCTCGACCACCGAAGCCAGCGTGTCGTCGAGCGCGGCCTGGAGATCGCTCGTGCGGTTGAGCGTCTCGGCGATATGGTTGAGGATCGTGAGCTCGCGGTTCCGGCGGCGCAGCGCGGCGGAGTCGGCGATAGCCATCGATCAGCCGTTGGCCCAGCCGGGGATCAGGGCAGGATCCAGGTGGAGTCCTTGCCGGCAGTGCGGCCCGGGCTATACTTGATCTTGATGCCCTTCGTCGTCGGGATGCCGTTCATCTTCCAGCACTCGTTGCCGTCGGCGACTTTGCCCTGGTCGACGTGGGCGGTCAGGTCGCTGCAAATAATATCCGCATCCATGGTCTGGTTATCGGTGGAAATCGCCTCGAAGGCCGTGATCGCGATATTGACTTCCTTGTCCCCTTTGCTGTTATCGATATGGATCGCCGCCTTGAGCAAGGTGCCGTCACTCGTGGCGCTCTTTATGGTCACGGTGTAGCCGGTATAGTTCACCGGCACGCCGATCTGGGAGGTGACCACCACCGCCGTCGGCCGCGGCCCGGTTTGCGGAGTGCCATTGGCTGCCGTGCTATCGGGGACGGTCGGAGTATCGTCAAGCGTATCGGGCGCCGCGGTTCCGCAGGCGGTGGCCGCCAGCCCGAGCCCCAGGAGAGCTAACAAGAGCAGCGCCATCGTACGGGTGCGCTTCATAAAAAAACCCCTTTCGTATAAGACAGTTAGGCCGGCGGGATACTACGGCCCTATTATAGCATCTTTCACGGCGCTTGGGGGACACAACCCAGCCCGCGTTCGGACGCGGGCTGGGCAACGGCGCGCGATACAGGCGATCGGGATTAGGCCGCGATGCCCTCCAGGGCGCGGATCGTCGCTTCCGTCTCGACGCGGCTCGCTTTGCGGCTGCGGGCCGCGTCGACCAGGGCGGCGAACAGCCGGCGCGCCCATTCATGCTTGCGTACCATCTCCTCCGGATGCCATTGCACCGACAGGAGAAAAGCGTGGTCGGGCGCTTCCAGGCCCTCGCAGAGCTCGTCGGGCGCCCAGGCCGTGGCGCGCAGGCCGGGCGCCACGGCCCGCACGGCCTGGTGGTGCGACGTGTTGACCCAGATGCGGTCCGCGCCGACGATGCCGTGCAGCCGGCTCTCGGGGGCGATCCGCACGTCGTGCGCCAGGTAGTCCCGGATTTTGCGCTTGTACGACTCGCGATGATCGAAGACGGTGGCATACTCGCTCGGGATATCTTGCCAGAGGGTGCCGCCCATGATCACGTTGAGCACCTGCTGGCCGCGGCAAATGCCGAAGACGGGCAGATCGTCCGCGATCGCCCAGGGCAGCATGGTCGTCTCGACAAAATCCAGCCCGTTGTCCGGCAGGTCGACTTCCGGGTGGGCGGCCGCGTTGAAAAAGCGGGGGTTAATATCGACGCCGCCCGGGATCAACAACCCGTCGAGGACGTCGTAGAGCGCGCGCAGGCTCTCGGCATCTTCCACTTGCGGGATCAGCAACGGAATGCCCCCGGCGGCCATGACCGCCTTGGAATACGATTGGTTGTTGCTGAAGCGGGGCGCGTGGAGCCCGGCCGCATCGTGGTCACTCATGGTCGTAATGCCGATAATAGGTCGCCCGCTCATCCCTGGTCGCTCCGTTTCCTGGTGACCGAGCGCGCCCGCGCGCGCTCCGCCGCCCGTAGGCTGGCCCAACACTCCTCGCTTGATCTCGGTGGCAGGGTCTCATAAAGCACGAGCTATGCCACTACCCGCGGACGCCATCGGCCGGTTCTCTAGGCCAGTGTAGCACGGTGCCCCGGGGCTGTCAAGGATTTGCGCTAGCCAATAGGTACTAGACGCGCGTGCGACCTGGGTCACCGCCGGCGCCGTCTAGCTCAGGGAAGCGGGCGCGATAAATCATCCACGAAGGACACGAAGAACCACGAAGGAAGACACTGATCCTGCGCGAAGCGCATGGTATGGGCCACACACTGGTCCCAGCGGGTGCCAGGCAGGATTTTGCCCAGGCGCCCCGTGACGCTCCTCGCCGCGCGGGGGCGTGATCATGCGCGGTAGGGGCGAGGCATGCCTCGCCCGTGGTGGGGAGCGGTCATCCATAGCGCCCGGCAGCGTGGGGCGGGAGCCGCTGCGGACCAGCCGATCCACGCCCCCCCACGGGCGAGGCATGCCTCGCCCCTACACGGTCCCCGGTTCCCGGCCCCTTGCCGAAGCAGACAGCGGCACAGCACCTTGCCGCCCGTTGGCGGGCCGCCGCCTGTGCAAAAAGCGGCCGCGCATCCGGTCCTCGCCGCAGCCTTGACAGGCCGGGGCGGGAGGGCTAGAATGAGGCGAATCGGCGCTCACACGGCGTGAGCGTCGCCTGGATCGCGCCCAACCGGAGCATGGCACGTGCCGACCACACGAACGACACCACCGCTACTCCCCACTCCGACCGCACACGGCGCCCCCGCCGGGCTCGCATGATGGCGCCCGCCCCCGCACCGGATTGGGCCGCCTGGCTGCGGCGCTGGGATCGCCAGCAGGAAGTCTATCTCCCGGAACGCGAGGAACGCTTCGCGATCATGCTGGATGTGGTCGACGCCCTCCTCGCCGAGACCTTTGTGGCGCTCGACCTGGCCTGTGGGCCGGGGTCCCTCAGCCACCGCCTCCTCAGCCGCTTTGCCCACGCGACTTGCCTCGCCGTCGACCTGGATCCGGTGCTGCTGGCGCTCGGGCAGGGGGCGCTCGGCGATATGCAGGGCCGCCTGCGCTGGATTGACGCCGACCTGCGCGACCCCGGCTGGCCGGCCCGGCTCGATTGCGCCCCGGTGGATGCCGTGCTGAGTACCACAGCCCTCCATTGGCTCCCGCCCGACGTCCTGGTGCGTCTCTATCAGCAACTCGGTACGCTCGTGCGCCCAGGGGGCCTGGTACTCAATGGGGATCATTTCCCGTTCGGTCTCCAGCAGCCGGCCTTCGCCCCGCTGGTGGAGCGGATGCAGTCGCGGCGGGCCGCGGGCGCGCCGCGGGCGGCAGATGCGGAAGATTGGCCCGCCTGGTGGGCCGCCCTGGCGCACGAGCCGGGCCTGGCCCCCCTGTTTGCCGAGCGCGAGCGCCGCTTTGCCTGGCGGGCGGGGGCGGAGCACGAAGCGCTGCTGGATCTGCACGAGGCTGCGCTGCGCAACGCCGGATTCCGCGAGGTGGGGACGATCTGGCAGCACGGGAATAACCGGGTGCTGCTGGCGATCCGCTGATCTTACGGCGCCGGCGCCGTCCCCCAACGGCGCCGGCCCCACCTGCCGTGTCGGCGGGGTCGGTCGGAAAACTCTTTCACCGGCCCACAGAGCAACATCCGGTTACGGCGCAGGTTGCTGGAGGAAGTGGAGCGTCTCGGGGAGCACCCCGCCGCCGATCGCACCCACGGCGATGGTACTCCCTTCCCGGAGCACACTCCGATCATAGATCAGCACACTCAGCGCGGTGCAGCCCTCCAAACAGGCGGCTGTGCCTAAATCAGTCAGGCGCCAGACGCGCGTCACGGTAAGCTGCTGGCCGGCCACCGCAAAGGTGGTCGGCGCCGGTAAGCGGATCTCGTCGAGGCGGTAGGTGGTCAGCCCCG
>DATGEF010000535.1:0-10409 GCA_035310405.1 Chloroflexia bacterium
GGGGCGGGCGGGGTGGGCGCCATGGCCGGCACCTTCCTGGCCGGGCGGATCGGACGCCGCTTCGGCGTCGGTCCCACGCTGATCGGCTCCCTGACCTTTGCCGCCTGCGTGGCCGCGAGCGTACCGCTGGCCGGTGGATCGCCCTGGATGGCGGCCACCATCCTGATCGGGGGCCAGATGATCGGAGATATCGGCTGGCAGATCTTCGCTATCACCGAGATCAGCCTGCGCCAGGCCATTGTGCCCGAGCGGCTGCTCGGGCGGGCCAACGCCAGCATCCAGGTCCTGACCCAGGGGATGGGGCCGGTGGGCGCCCTGGTCGCCGGTGTGCTCGGCGAGGCGCTGGGCCTGCGCGGCACGCTGTTCCTGGCCGTCGGCGGCCTGATCCTGGCGCCGGTCTGGATGCTCTGCTCGCCGATCCGGCAGTTGCGCGACACGCCAGACGCCGGGGGCGAAGTCCTGAGTGGAAAGTCCTGAGTTCAAAGTGCTGATCGCGCAGCGGTACATAGCACATCGCGCGTCTCAATGCAGAACCCTCTCCCGCGCACGGGAGAGGGCAGGGTGAGGGCCCCATGTCGATCTTGGCAGCATCCAACGTGAGCCAGTATTTTGGCGGCTATGCAGTCTTCAGCGGGATTTCCGTCAGCGTCCCGAACGGGGCCAAGATCGGCCTGGTGGGGCCGAACGGCGTGGGGAAGACCACGCTGTTGCGTATCCTGGCCGGGCTGAGCGAGCCGGTGGCGGGGAGCGTGAGCCGGGCACGGGGCACCCGCATCGGCTATCTGCGCCAGGAAGCCGTCGAGGCCTTCGCGGCGCATGATCATAGTGTCTACGAGGAAATGCTGACCGTCTTCGCCGCGCTGCGCGCCCAGGGGGCCCGCTTACAGGAGTTGGAAGCCCAGATGGCCGCTGGCGATCAGACCGCGGCGGGGCTCGAAGAATACGGCGCCCTGCAAGAGTCCTTCGAGCGCGCCGGGGGCTACGATTATGAGGTCCGCATTGCCCAGGTGCTGGCGGGGGTGGGCTTTCAGGAGCCGCAATGGACGTTGCCCCTGGCCCACCTGAGCGGCGGCCAGAAAACGCGCGCCCTCCTCGCCCGCCTGCTGCTGGAAAGCCCCGACCTGCTGATCCTGGACGAGCCGACGAACCACCTGGACGTGCAGGCCATCGAATGGCTGGAGCATACGTTGCAGGAGTGGAAGGGGGCGCTGCTCGTCGTCAGCCACGACCGCTACTTCCTCGACCGGGTCGTCGATCGCATCTGGGAGATGAGCCCCGAGCGCGTCGAGGTCTATCGGGGCAATTACAGCGCCTATGTCCAGGAGCGGCAGGTGCGCTGGGACTATTACGAGCAAGTGTTCGAGACCGAGAAAGCACGCCTGGAGAAGGAGCTCGACTTTATCCGGCGCAACATCGAAGGCCAGGGCGTCGACATCGCCCGGGGCAAGCTGAAGCGGATCAGCCGCGAGCTGGTCGCCATCGCCGAGCTGGGGCTGATGGGGGTGCAAGGCAAAAGCTGGTCCGAGACCGGCGTGGGCGGCGTACGGATGATGACCGTCGACGAAGCGGCCCAGGCGATCCGCGAGATCCCCCGCCCCGGCCGGCCGCCCCGGCTCAATCTGCGCTTGAAATCGGCGGGCCGCAGCGGCACGCTGGTGCTGCGCACGAAGAACCTGCAGATCGGCTACCCGGGGACGCGCTTGTTCGCCGCCGACGACATCCAGCTGGAGCGCTTGGAATGTGCCGCGCTCCTGGGTCCGAATGGCGCCGGGAAAACCACCTTTCTGCGGACCGTGCTGGAGCAGATCCCCGCCCTGGACGGCGAGGTGCGCCTGGGCGCCAGCTTGCAGATCGGCTACTTTGCCCAGGCCCACGACGGCCTCGACCCCAACCACCAGGTGCTGGAGGAGCTCCTGGCCCACCGGAATCTGCCGATCGGGGAAGCGCGTAATTACCTGGCGGGCTACCTCTTCCGCGGCGAAGATGTCTACAAGCCCGTCAGTGCCTTGAGCGGCGGCGAGCGGGGCCGGCTCGCCCTGGCTATCCTGGCCCTGGAGGGCGCGAACTTCCTGCTGCTGGACGAGCCGACGAACCACCTCGACATCCCCGCGCAAGAGGTGTTACAGGAAGGCCTGGAACGCTTTGAGGGCACGTTGCTGCTGGTCTCCCACGACCGCTATCTGGTCGATCGCCTGGCCACCCAGATCTGGGAGCTGCGGGCTGGGCGGCTGCGGGTCTTCAACGGCACCTACCAGGAATGGATCGGCGCCCGCGAGCGGGAGACGCGGCGGGCCCGGGAAGCGGCGACCCAGGCCCGAGAAGCCGCGCGCGCTCCCCAAAAACAGCAGGGGGTGGCCAGCCAGAAGACCGCCCGCACCCAGGCCGAGGCCGAGCGCGCCCTGGCGACCCTGGAAGCCCGCATCGCCGAGCTGGAAGCCGCCCTGGCGCAATGCGGGCAGCAGCTGGAGCAGGCCAGTGCCGCGGGGCAGGTCGCCGAGATCCGCCGCCTGGGCGAAACCTACACCACCACCCAGGCCGCGATCGATGCGCTGATGGCCGAGTGGGAGGCGCTAGCCCGTTAATCTGTTTCTCCGATTATGTCAAGTAGAAGCCTGGTAGACGTTGCGGATTGGACAGATTGCCGCAGGGGCGGTAGATCACGATTCCTGATCGGATTCTATGCTATAATCGTCTTCATAGATCGGCCCTCTACGATAACGCGTTGGCCCGCATCCCCGGCCCCCGCCCTTGCAGCACTGGCAGCCTGGGGGCCTGCGGCAGGAGGAATGGCGAATCGTGATTACGGACGTCATCGTGAAAGCAGCAGCAGATAAAGGTCAAGGTGTGTTCGCCTTACGGAATTTCGCCTCCGGCGAGTTCATCTTTCGACGGCGCCATGGCCGCGTTGTGCGTAATCAGGATATCGCCGCGCTCTCTCCAGAAGATCAACGGCATTTATGCGAGTTGGATTGGAAGACCAGTGCGGTTTTGTTGGCCCCGGGCTGCTATCTCAACCACGCCTGTGATCCTAATGCCATGCGCAAAGGTACCTATGTGTATGCATGGAAGGCGATTCCCGAGGGTGCGGAGATTACGATCGATTATCGACTCAATGCGTTTACAGGCGAGCGCTGGGCCTGTTCGTGCGGTAGTGCCAATTGCCAGGGCTATGTCATCAATAGCTTTTTCGCGCTCAGCGTAGAGGTGCAGCGCAGTTATCTACCCTATGCACCGGCGTTTATTCGGGCGGAGTATCATCGCCAGACAGCCCATGGATAAAGCCATGCTGCGGGACCTGATCGCGGCCGGTGAGACGTACGAGGTCGAATTCAAGCGCAGTGGCGAGCGCCCCATCGTCCTGGCGGAGCGCATGGCCGGGCTGGCCAACACGGCCGGGGGCTGGATCATCTTCGGCGTCGACGACGCCACGCGGGAGATCGTCGGCGTCACCAACGCCAAGTACGCCAGCGACAACATCGTGCAGGCCGCCCGCCGCTGCCAACCCCCCTTGGCCACTGTGCCGGCCGAGCCCGAGCGGATCGATTTCGCGGGGCGGACGGTTGTGGTCGTCTATGTGCCGCCCGCCAGCGGCGTGCTCTACCAGGCCGGCGGCGTCTTCTGGGGACGCAAAGGTACCCAAACGGTGCCGATGACCCTGGCCGAGATCAACGCGCTCTCTTATGCGCGGGGGATCATGAGCTGGGAGCGGGAGCCTACCCCCCGCGCTACGCTCGCCGATCTGGATACCGCCGGGGTGGAACGCTACCTGAGCACCCGCCCGGCGGCGCGGCTCCAGTACAACCGCCTGGCAGATACACTCGTGGGCCTCCAGTGTGCGGTCGAGGCGCCGGACCCAGCCACCGCCCCCCAACCGACCAACGCGGGCCTGCTCTTTTTCGGCCGCGAGCCCCAGCGTTTGCTGCCGCAGACCGAGGTTTTTTGCGTCCTGTTCCGGGATGCCACCGGCACCGGCGGCTACCTCGATCGGAAAAACCTGCGAGGCCCCATACCGGAGCTGATCGACGCGGCCGAGCGCTTCATCGAGGCCAGCATGCTGACCGGCGCCCGAATCGAGGGCTGGAAGCGGGTCGACCTGCCGGAGTACCCGCTCAAGGCCGTGCGCGAGGCGATCACCAACGCGCTCGTCCATCGGGACTACCATGAGGCCGGGCAGCATGTGCGGATCTTCGTCTATCCGGGCCAGATCGAGGTGCATTCGCCAGGGCTCCTGCCGCCTGGTATCACCGTCAGCCTGATGAACCGGGGCCGCACCCAGTCGCGGGCCCGCAACCCGGTGCTCGCCGGCCTCTTGCGCGACCTGCCCGGCTACATGGAGCAGATCGGCAGTGGCATCCGCCTGATGATCGGCGCAATGCAGGAACACGGCCTGCCCGCGCCCGAGTTCCGCGAAGAAAGCGGGGAATTCGTGGTGACGTTTTATAGCCGCCGTCCCCGGCCCGGACTGGACGTGGCTGCGGCCCCCCCTGTCCTGGTGCCGATCGCGCCCACGGCGGCCGCCCGCCTGGCGCCGCGTCTGCTGGAGCTCAATGAGCGGCAGCTGCGGGCGATTGAGCTGGTGCAAGAACGCGGCCGCTTGACGAACACGGAGTACCGCGCCCTCACCGGCATGTCCGATCGCACCGCGGCCCGCGAGCTCAGCGACCTGGTCAATCGCGGCTTCCTGGCTGTCCACGGCTCGGGCCGCGCCCGGTTCTATACGCTAGTAGAAAGTCCTGAGTAGCAAGTCTTGAGTGCGGAGGGCGGAGTGAAGTTATGTACTACGGGGTCTTGGCGGGATTAGGGCCGCTGGTGGCGGGATCAAAGCGCGTGCTGGCGGGATTCTGGCGGGATTAGGGCCGCTGGTGGCGGGATCGCAGCGTGCGCTGGCGGGATTCCTACTACCAACGGTGGCGGGGCTGCTGATGCTCAGTCGCGCCCCGGAGCGGACGCTCCCTCAGGCCATTGTGCGGGTGGCCGCCTTCGCCGACGAGGGCGCGCTAACGTTTCTGGACCGCGCGGAGGTGGGCGGGTCGCTGACGGAGCAACTCGAGCGGGTCGTCGCCTTTATCAGCCGGAATACCCGGTTGGGTGCCACGATTGGGGCGACGGTCCTGGGGCACCGGCATCCGCCGAATGCGGGCAGCATTGGCGGCCCAGGGCCTGGCGCCGCCGGCCTTCCTTGATGAAGATGCCCGGTTGCGCCTGGTATTCTCCAGTGCGGTAACGCCGGTTCCGACGGGAATATCCACTATTGCGCAGACGCAACCGGCCGGCCGCCGGGTCCGCAGCGGGGGCGGCGGCAAAGCACGGGGACTGAATGCGCGGCAACGCGATCTGCTGACGCACTGGGAGCAAGGAGGGGGAAGAACGCATTGGGCGGCCGGAATACCAGCAACGCTACCGAGTCGGAACAACCACCGCCGTCACTGATTTACAGGGGCTGGTCGAGGCGGGCTTCGCGCGGCAGGAGGGCGGCGGCCCGACGACCATGTATATCTACCTGCCCCCTGCGGAATTGCCCGGCGGCGATCGATCTCCGGTAGATTGAAAGATCAGTAGCTTGAAAGATCGGTAGCTTGAAAGATCGGTAGATTGGTGTTGAAAGATCGCCTCCCGAGGCGATCCAATCGGGATTCTACGAACGCATTCCAACGCCCAGGACGGAGTACGATGCAGCGTAGTAGTTGAAAGATTGAAAGATCGGGGGTGACAGGTGGAAAGTCCTGAGTAGTAAGCCCTGAGGGCGGCGGGTGGTTATGCCCTACGAGGTCTTGGCGAGATTGTGGCAGGATTCCTGCTACCCCTACCTTTTGCACTGCCGGCAGTGGTTGTCGGGGCGGTCACACACACGCAGCGGGGTGTCAGGGGCCCGCGGCCCGCCGGCTGATTCGTTAGGCAACGGATTCTTCGCTGCGCTCAGAATGACAGGTTCTTTGCTGTCTTTGCTAATATTTATTTCTACTGATCGTTGTACAAGTTACCAACGTTTCCGAGCGCGATGCGCAGCATAGGTTTGCGGTTTTGCTATGGAACGGCCCCGCGGCCCGCGCAAAACTCAAAACTCAAAACTCAAGACTCAAAACTCAATCTAGCAACGGGAGCATACTGTGACCGAGCCGACAGACACCCATCTTTTTGACCCCTGGACGCGCGACTATGTCCATCTGGGGCTGCGCCTTGACCGTGTGGCGCCGGGAACCGTCGACGCCTGGATTGGGCCGCCGGCCTGGCGGGATGCGGTGGCGGCCGAGCCCGCGCCCCCACTGGGGGCCTTGCGGGACGCCGCCGATCTGCTCCTGGAGCTTCTGCCCACCATGGGCTATACTCCTGACCGCGCGGCCTACTTGAGTCGCCAGACCACGGCCTTGCACACCCAGGCCCGGCTGCAGGCCGGGGAGCGCCTGCCCTTCGCCGAGCAGGCCGCGCTCTTTTTTGATATCCAGCCCGCGCGCGTGCCCGAAGCGACCTTTGCCGCCGCGCATGCCGAACTGGAGGCCTTGCTGCCGGGCACCGGCTCCCTGGTCGAACGGCGGGCCGCCTGGCGGCGCCAGTTTCAGGTCGCGCCGGCGCAGGTGTTGCCCTTGCTCGAGCGCATTGCCGCCGAAGTGCGGGCGCGGACCACGCGCCACATCCCGCTCCCCGAGCACGAAGCTATCGAGCTGCGCCTGACTCAAAACCAGCCGTGGGGGGCTTATAACTGGTATCTGGGCAACGCGCGCTCGCTGATCGAAATCAACACCGACCTGCCGATGCAAGCCGATGGGCTCGTCGGCTACCTGGCGCACGAAGGGTATCCCGGCCACCACACGGAGCATGCTCTCCGCGAGGTCGAGCAATATCGCCGGCGGGGCCAGGGCGAGTACGCGATCCAGCTGATCAACACGCCCGAAAACCTGATCTCCGAGGCTATCGCCACCACGGCGGGCGACCTCATCTTCGCCGGCCATGAGGACCTGGCCTGGGCCGGCCGCGAGATCTTCCCGGCCCTGGGCATTAAGGCCGATGTCGAGCTCGCCGCGCGCATCAACACGGCCGGTCAGGCCCTGGCCGCCGTGAGTGGCAACGCCGCCTTCTTGCTGCACGAAGACGGCCGCCCGCCCGCCGAGGTCGCGGCCTACCTGGAGCAGTGGGGCTTACGCCCGCCCGCCGAGGCCCAGCACCACCTTACGTTCCTGCAGTCGCCGCTGTGGCGCGTTTATACCTTCACCTACTCTTACGGCCGCCAGCTGTTGCAGCCCTTGCTCAACGGGCCCGATCGTTTCAGCGTCTTTCGCCGGATCGCCAGCGAGCCGGTTTACCCCGCGTTGCTGGCCGCGCGCGGGGCCACAGCCCGGGGAACGCTTACGCCGCCGGCCGGCTGAAGTTCCCTCGCCGCTTGCGTCACCAGCGGAGCTCGTAGTCGATCTGTGTGGGGTAGTGATCGTCCAACAGGCGGACCTGTACCTCGGGATGACCGCTATCGATCAGCAGGCTTTCGAGCATGCCGATGATATAATAGGGCGGACTCACGCTCTGCTGGGCGCGGAGGACGAGGGAGGAGGCGCCGATCGTAAGCACTTCATAAGTGCTAAAGTTTGTGGCCGTGGCAATCCCCTGGCTAAAGAGTTTCAAGGCTTTGGGGAGGGTGGCGGTCTTGAGTGACGCCAGCACCACGCGCCCGGCCACGGTCGATCGATAGGCCTCGAAAGCCCGGCGGCCGAATTCTTTGTATGCTTCTTCGCGTGACTTATCGGGGAAGCAGCGGTCGGCCAGCAGATTAATCACCGTAACCAGCGTGTCGGGGGTATACTCGCGACGCGGCCGCTGCAGATCATAGCCAACCGCCTTGAGCTCGGCGATCAGCTCGGGATGCTGATCGGCCTGAACGGCATGGGTGAGGGCTTCCAGCGCCGTCTGGTAAACGACGCGCTGCGCAATAGGGGTCTCGGTCTTCTCCGGCTTTTGCTCCATTTAGCCCCCCGCTCTTTAATAGCGCTAATACCACCTGCGGTTATTATAGCACAAAAAACTCGTGGTAAACCAAAATCCCCCGGGCAGGTGGTGGTGGATACGACCGCTGGGGTGCGACACCGTCCGGCGGGCAATACCAGATGATCGGAGTGCGGAGCCTACTAACCGCGTGTTGACAGCGGCCCTGGCGGGCTATTGCGGGCCGCCGCGCCCCCTAGCCCAGGGGCGCCGCCTGGAACGGCGAGGGCCGTTCCAGATGCGCAGCGGAGCACCGCCGGTCAATGTAGCCGGGGGCTGGTGGCCCCGCCTTCGGTTCGGGAAAAGCGTGGCCCGCGCTATCCCGGTAGGCCGAGCTCGTCGGATGCGGATCCTAACATGATCCGCATCCGGTTAGTATAGCATTCGTTATGCGCCGAACAGGAAATTACCGAGGGCCTGGGGATCATCGGAGTAAAAGAAATCGATCCAGTGCTTGAGGAGTTCGCCTTGTGACAGATATCCGTTCCCGTCACTGTCCATCTTCCCGAACAGTTCTGCGCCCCGCGCCGGATTCTGTAAGTAATTCATGGCTAGAAACTCATCGAGGTTTATCTTAGAGTCCTTGTCTCTGTCCATTGCGCTGAAGACCGCATCGGAGTAAGACGCGATATACTGCTCAAAGGATTGGCCATCTTCCATCCACTTCCCAAACCCGTGAATAAACTCATCCAACGTAATTTTCTGGTCATTGTTGGCGTCGCATCGCTGCTGAATTTCTTCCCACATTCCAACCTCACGTTTGCGAAATTCGGCGTAGCTCGCGGAATCTTCGGCAAAATTCAACCCCTGGGCGTAAGCCGCGGCGACTGCGGCGATATCTGATTGTTCAATGTACCCACTCTGGTTGGCATCGTAAACGGTAAAGACCTGCTTTAGCTTCTGAACCCGTAAATCGGACAGTACGGCCATCGGGCAACCTCCTATAATGGTACAAGACCATGCTGATATCCAGGCGCAGAGAGTCCCATCCGTGGCTTTGCCCGCTACAATGGGCTAGAACGTGGAATTATTTATTTGCGGCGGGGACGGGATTAGGGAAGATTACTCTACGCTGTTAGCTTAGCAAACTTGCGGCAAAAAAGCAAGCAATTCGGTGTCTGGAGCTACCGTAAAGTTTCACGTGAAAACGTCTTAGGAGCACACTACTGTGTGCTCCTAAGCTCTAGCAGGCACGCGCTCCGCCAGCACTCGGCACTCCAGGACCGCGCGATCGGCGATCAGGCGCGCGATGGCCAGCGAGGATGTCGCCGCTGGGGAGGGGGCGTTACGCACGTGGACCATATTGTCGGCCGCATAAACCAGGAAATCGTCGACCAGGGTGCCGTCGGCGCCGACGGCTTGGGCACGCACCCCTGCCGGGCCGGCTACCACATCTTCGCTCCGGCACTCCGGCACATAGCGCTGCAGCGCCCGCACAAACGCCGGCTTCACAAAGTCGCGATACATCTCTTCGAGCCCAGTTTGCCAGTAGGTTTGCGCCATGCGCCAGAAGCCGGGATACATCGCCAGCTCCGCCAGGTCGTTAAGATTTATGTCAACCCGTCGATAGCCCTGCCGGGCAAACGCCAGCACGGCGTTTGGCCCGGCCCAGACGTCGCCGTCGATACGCCTGGTGAAATGGACGCCCAGGAACGGCAACGCGGGATCGGGCACGGGATAGATCAAGCCCCGGCAGAGATAACGTTTCTCCGGGCGCAGCACATAATAATCGCCGCGAAACGGGATGATTTGCACATCGTGGGGGGCGCCGGCCAGCCGCGCCAAGCGGTCGGATTGCAGCCCGGCGCAGCTGATCAGGCTTTTGGTCGTCAATCCCCCGCGGACCGTGCTTATGCGGATGCCCGCAGGGCTCTGGCGGATGCGGGTTACCGCGCAGCGGGTGACAATCACCCCGCCCGCCTGGCGGATATCGGCCGCGTAGGCCTGGGCCACCCGGCGGAAATCGACGATCGCCGTATGGGGGGAGTAGATCGCGGCGATCCCTGCGGCATGCGGCTCCAGCTCCCGCAGGCGCTCGGGCCCGATCCGCTCCAGCCCGGGTACGCCATTCGCCAGCCCCCGGGCATACAGATCGTCGAGGCGCGGCAGCTCCGCTGTGTCGGTGGCGACGATCACTTTGCCGCAGCGATCGACCGGAATCCCGCGCTCCGCGCAGTACGCGAACAACATCTGCACGCCGGTGGTACAAAGGGTGGCTTTGAGCGAGCCGGCCTTGTAATAAATCCCGGCATGCATGACCCCGCTGTTATGCCCGGTCTGCTCGGCGCCGACCTGCGCATCCTTCTCCGCGACTACCAGCCGGAGCCCGGGGTAGCGCAGCAACAGATCCCGGGCGGTCGCCAGGCCCACGATGCCCGCGCCGATCACGATTACGTCATACGGTTGTTTGCTCATCTTCCCTCTTTTCGTAGCAAGTCTTC
>DATGEF010000536.1:0-14541 GCA_035310405.1 Chloroflexia bacterium
TGACGAATCAGTCGTCAGTCGTCAGTCGTCAGTCGTCAGTGACGACGAGGGGTTGGGGGTTGGGGGGCGGGGGTCGGACGAACGAGTAGGTAATCGGCAGTATGCAGTCGGCAGTGAGGACGAGTCGTCTCCAATCCAAAATCCAAAATCCAAAATCCAAAATCCGCCCGCCGCCCTCGGCCTGCTGGCCGCGCTAGTGAACAAAAGCCTGCTGCGCGAGGAGGCCGGGGCCGAGGAGCCCCGCTTCCGCATGCTGGAAACGATCCGCGAGTATGGCTGGGAGCAGCTGGCGGCGCAGGGCGAGCTGGCGACCGTGCAGCGCCGGCACCTGGATGTGTTTATCGCGCTGGCCGAAGCCGCCGAGCCGGCACTGCTGGGGCCACAGCAGGCGAGCGCGCTCCGCCGGCTGGAGCAAGACCATGACAATATGCAGGCCGCGCTCGCCTGGGCCCTGGAGCAGGCGGACTATGAGGGCGCGGCCCGGTTGGCGGGCGCCCTGGGCCGGTTCTGGATTGTGCGCGGTTATTGGAGCGAGGGGCGCCGCTGGTTAGAACAGCTCCTGGCGACGGGCGCCCCCCTGGCACGGCCCCTGCGCGCCCGTGTGCTCCAGGCCGCGGGCACCCTGGCCCTGGCCCAGGCGGATTTCCCCCAGGCCGAGACCTGGCTGGCCGAAAGCCGCGACCTGTTCGCCGCGACCGGCGATGTGCGCGGGCGCGCCCAGGTGATCGCGCGCCTGGGCGCGGCCGCCTGCGACCAGGGCCGCCGGGAGGAGGGGATCGCCTTATACGAAGCCAGCCTGCAGCTGTTCCGGCAGGCGGCGGACGGCTGGGGTACGGCCAGTGCCCTGCGCAGCCTGGCCCGGGTCGCGTTGCAGCGCGGCGATGGCCCGCGGGTGGTCGCCTTGAGCGAGGAGGCCCTGATCCTGTACCAGGACCTGGGCGATCGCTGGGGCATCGCCCACACGTTGCAGAATCTCGCCGGCGCTGTGGGCTTTATCCAGGGTGATTATGGGCGGGCGTTGCGGATCTACGATGAAGCCCTGGCCCTCTTCCGCCAGCTCGGCGCCAAAGCCCCGATCGCGCAGGGCCTGGTCTCTCAGTGCATGGCGCTGATCGCGCAGGAGTCCTACCCCCCGATCCCCATGCTTGCCGCAGAGGCCTTAGCCCTCTACCAGGAGGTGGGCAGCGCGGACGGAGTCGCCAGTGTCTTCCTGGTCCAGGGCTTGGTCGCGCTGGCCCAAGGCGACCTCCCGGCGGCGGAGCACCACTGTGGGGCCAGCCTGCAGCTGGTCCAGGACCTCGGCCACCAGTTAGAAATAGCCTGTGTGCTGCACGGCCTGGCCGCCGTGGCCGCCGCCCAGGGGCAGGCGGCGCGGGCGGTCCGCCTGGCGGCCGCGGTGGCCCGTCTATTCCAGGCCAATGCCGCCCAGATGGATCGGCTCGATCGGGCGATCCAGGCGCGGACGCTCACGGCGGCGCGGGCGCAGCTGGACGCCGCGGCCTTCGACGCCGCCTGGGCGTCCGGGCGGGCGCTGCCGCTCGACCAGATCCTGGCCGCGGCGGCGCCCGGCCCGGACGCCCGGTGAGGGCGGCCTACTCGGCCCGGGTATACCAATACGCCCAGGCGATGAGCACGAACTGCACGGGCAGCCGAAGCCAGGCCAGCCAGACCGGCACGCCCGGCATCGCTTCATGCGCGGTCCCCGCGGTGGTGGCCGCATAGATATTGGCCGGAAAGATCGCCAGCAGGGTGGGGATCAGCGCCCCGGCCGCCCAGCGCTGGGTGCGCGGGATGAGCAGGAGCACCCCGAGCCCACCTTCAATGACACCGCTCACATAGACCAGCGCTAAGGGATAGGGCAGGGCCGGCGGCATCAGGCGCAGATAGCTGCTACTCTGGACGAAGTGGCCGATCCCGCTAACGATAAACAGCGCGGCGAACGGCAGCTTTAACCACGCTTTCAAGCGATGCACAGTCATCTCCTCTTCTATCCCCTCTCGGCCCAAGCTCATCTGATCCTGTCTCTTGCGCATTCTTCGTGTCCTTCGTGTCCTTCGTGGATCGGATCGGAGTCCGGCGCGGATCAGCCGGCGCCGAGGAGCGGGGCGAGGAAGGCGGCGGCGAGGGCGCCCGCTTCGTCTTCGCGGCCGGGCAGGAAGTGGGTGCTGCCCGCGATCACGGCCAGGCGCACCGGGGGCGGGAGGCGATCGACAAACAACGCCAGCTGTTCGGGCGGGGCGTAGGTGTCGCCGCTAGCGGTGATGAACAGCTTGGGGCCGAACCAGTAGCCGAGATGGGACAGGTCCCAGGCGGCGACCGGGAAGCCGATCAGCACCGCGGCGCGGACGCGCTGGTCGGTGGGGTGCTGGCGCAGGTAGCTGAGGACCATGCGCGCGCCGAAGCTGAAGCCGACCAGGGCCAGGCGCCCCCCGTCGACCCAGGGCTGGGCGGAGAGGAAGTGGAGCGCGGCGCCGACGTCCGCGGTCTCGCGCGAGCCCTCGACCCAGCCGCGCGATTCCGGCACCAGGCGATACTCGCCGCCGCTCCGGCCCACGCCGCGCGAATTATAGCGCAGGGCGCCGACGCCGAGCGGGTAGAGGGCGTCGGCGACGGCCCGCAGGATCTTGCTGTCCATCGAGCCGCCGCCCGCCGGGTTGGGGTGATGCAGCACCACCGCGGGGCGGGGGCCGTCCGCGAAGCCGGCGAGTTTGCCCTCCAGCATCACCGGGGACTCGCCCCCGGCCGCGCTGGAGGGGAACTGCACGGGCCGCCAGAGCCCGGACGTCGGACTGGTGCCGCGGGCCATGCCTACAGGCCCAGGCTGAGCGTCACGATCTCGCGCGGCGCCACAGTGAGGGCCACGGCGGGCGGCGGGCCGGCCGCCCAGATCAGCTGGGGCTCCGCGGGATCATCCGCCGCGATCGGACTCTCGTCCAGGCGCACCAGACGGGCATCCCGCACCAGGGCGGGCAGCGTGACTCGCGCATCGATCGGGTGGGCGGCGATGTTCCAGGCCCGGACAATCAGGCGCGTGCCGTCCTCGCTGCGCTTGAGCGCGCTCAGCACGAGCTCCGGCGGATCGCAGTGCAGGAGGCTCCCGGCGGCCGGCAGGGGCCCATCGTGGATCGAGTCGGCCAGGGCGTGGAGCGGCACGGCGAACTGGTGGGCCAGCTGGTAAGCGCGGGCGGCCAGCCAATTCTCGACAAACGGCACCAGGGCGTACTCGAAAGTATGCACCCCGAAAGTCTGGCCGCCGGGGGTCGGCACGCCTGGCCCGGCATGGCCCGGGCGGACAGCCATGTCGTCGCGGGACAACCAGCCGACCGACCGCAGCAGGGTCAGGGCCACGACGGTGCCCGCGCCGCTCGGCTGGACCTCGAATTCGGGCAGGCCGCGGTTGGCCAGGAGCAGGCCCCGCTTCCCGTCGCCGACCGCGACGAACGCTTTCTGCGGGTAGGTGGCCACCGCCCGCTCCAGCCAGGACTCGCTGCCGGGGAGCGGCCCGGCCGGTCGGCGGACGACGTCGAAGGTACCCTCGGCATCCGAATACGGGGCCGCGACCGGCACCTCGAACAAGACCCGCAGGCGATGGTCGCCGGCGCGGTTGTCGATCGTCGTCTGGATGTCGACGCGGCGGACGCCGTCCAGCAGCCGGATCACCGAGCGCACGGCGCACTGGGCCAGCGCCAGGCTGCGACTCTGGCGATCTTCGCTCAGCCAGGCCGGCAGGGCCAGCTCGCCCTCGACGACGATCAGGCTGCCGAGCCGGTCGCGGCGCAAGTCGATGCGCGGCGGGCGGTCGAAGCCCTCGATCACCGCGTCCTGGGGCGGCGGGCAGTAATTATACTCGTCCCCGGCGTCGCCCGAATCGACAAAGACATTGCCGTGGCGCACCACCACGCCCGCCTGTTTGTCGCTGACGCTCAACAGGCCGCTGCTGGAGTCGACCTGCACCCGCAACCATTCGTTTTCGATCACGTATTCGCGCGAACTGGTGCTGGTCGCGGTCATCAGCGCCGGGTGCAGGGCGCCCAGCCCTGGCCGGGCCTCCGGCAACTCGGGCGCGGGCGGGGGATCGGGCTGGTAGACGGCCGCGGGGCGCGGCGCCGGCTCGCTGGCGGCCGGCCCGGCCGGGGCCGCGTCGACGGCAATGCCGCTATCGTCGGCGGGGACGGCGATTCCCGGCGCCGGGGCCAGGGTATAGGTCCGGTAGCCGAGGCTGGGGATCGCGCGCGCCAGGAACCGGGCGACCACCTGCGCGGCGTGCTGGCCGCGCAAGCGGAAGATCTGGACCTGCCCCGCCGCCACGAGCCGGCGGGCCGCGTCGGCGACCGTTTGCACCGCCAGCAGATTGGGTTCGCCATTCTCCGCGATCGTGATGTCGACGTCGATGACCCCGGCTTCCGTCGCCCGGTGCATATAGACGTCGAGCACGGCCATATCCATGACGCGGCCGTCGGTCGCCATGGCCAGGACGGTTTCGACGGCCAGCGGGTCGAGATCAAAGGTCGCGACCTGGCGGGTGCGGCGCTCCATGATCTCATACGGCACCTCGGCGCCTGTATCGTCCAGCAAGCGGAAGTGATGGAGGCTGGCGGTGACTTCCACGGTGACCTGGACCAGGTCCGTGCAGGGCCCCCCATGCGGATTGAAGACGACCACCGCCTGCTGGCCCCCGGGCGCCACGGTCTCCGTATTGACGAACCGGCTCAGGCCCTGCAGGGCCTCGTCGCGCAAGGCCCCGCCGATCTGCTCGACGTTGGCGTAGCGGGTTTTCATCTCGTCGTGGACCTGATCGACCGAGCAGCCGCAGACGCTGTCGTGTGGCTGGTTCTGCAGGAGATATTTCCAGGCCGTCTGCCGCAACGGCGCGGCCGATTCGATCTGCAGGGCGCGCCCGGGATCGGGGCTACCCTGGGCCTGGTCGGTTGCCCAATGGAGAGCCTCCCAGGGCTCGACCCAGCGCTCCAGCAGCGTTTCGGCGGCGTAGTTGGCCTGCTTGATCCACATGCGGGTCGAGAGCACCCCCGGCAGCAGATTGGCGGTGGCGGCTTCCCGGAACTCGCCGCGGTGGGTGGGTAGCGTGTCCGGCTGCAGCTGCGCCGTTATCGCCGCCCAGTATTCCGGCAGGGTGCTGTGGACCAACGTGACGTCTTGCTCGGCCAGCTCGGCGTTCAGGGTGGCGAGGATGGCCGGCAGCTCTTCGCTCGGGGCGATATGGTCGTCGCCGTTCAGCACCAGCAGGGCCTCGGTCGTGCGCAGGGGAGCCTGCACCTCGCGCAGCCAGCCCACCTGGCGCCGGGCGGCCGCCAGCGAGAAGGAGAATGGCAGGCCGTTCGCGTAGCCGCTGAGCAGGCGGGTAGCCAGGACCGTGCTGCCGTCCGGGGCCTGCCAGAAAAACTCGGTGCCGGGTACGTCTGTGCCGATGCCCCGCCAGAAGACGGCCCAGTCGATGCCGAACCCGCGCAGGATCTGGGGCATCTGGCTGATGTGGCCGAAGGGGTCCGGGATATAGCCCACCTCCATCGTCGCCCCGAAACTGGCCGCGATCTGGTGGCCGCGCAGGAAGTTGCGGATGAGCGACTCGCCGCTGACGAGGAACTCGTCGGGCAAGATATACCAGGGGCCCACCAGGAGCCGCCCGCTGGCCACGTGCGCCCGCAATTCGGCCGCCCGCTCCGGGCGCACCTCCAGGTAATCTTCGAGCACCACCGTCTGGCCATCCAGCGTAAAATAAGTATAGGCCGGGTCCGCGGCCAGGATGGCCAGGAGCTTGTCGACCAGCCGCACGAGCTTGATGCGGAAGAGCTGGAAGGGCAGATACCACTCCCGGTCCCAGTGCGTGTGGCTGACGACATGGAGTGTGAGCGGCGCCGTGGGCGAGTCGGATGCGGGGGCGGCGGGGGCGGCAGACGTGCTCTCGGCGGCGGGCATAGGGGTCCTCCTGCGTGGTCGGTGGTCCGTGGGTCGAATCGGTAGCGCTGTGGCTATGGCGCATTGTACCGCAAACGGCGGGCCGGGGACAAGCTCCGGCCGCGATATCCGGCCCCGGTCGCCGCGATCTTGTCGCCGGGGCTGCCCCCGCCCGGGTCACGGGGCCATCTTGCGCGCCGCCGTGGGCCGGGGTAGAATGCACGCAGGATCCGGATCAGCAGTCAGGAATTACGCCGTAGTTCCACGTAGGCAGCGCCAGCGGATCCGCCAGTAGGCTTCAGGAGGGCTTTTGTGGAGCTAGACGTGTCCCCGCCCATCCGCTATATCGCGTTTCTCCGCGCCATCAACGTGGGGGGCCACACGGTCAAGATGGATGCCCTGCGCACGCTCGTCGCGGAGCTGGGGTTTGCCAACGTCGCGACCTTCATCGCCAGCGGCAATGTCATCTTTGACGCCCCTGCCGCGCCGATCCCCACGCTGGAGACGCGGATCGCGCGCCACCTACAGCAGGCCCTCGGCTACGCGGTCGGCACCTTTATCCGCTCCGCGTCCGAGCTCACCGCGATTGCGCATTACCAGCCCTTCCTCCCTGCAGACTTGGCCGGCGACAGCACCGCGCTATACATTGCCTTCCTGGCCACGCCCCCCAGCGACCTGGCGCGGCAGAAGTTGCTGGCCTTGCGCACGCCCGCCGACGATTTTCGGATCCAGGACCGGGAAATTTACTGGCTATGCCGGACCCGGATGAGCGAATCGGTGTTTTCCGGGGCGCTGCTGGAAAAGACGATCGGCCAGCCGGCGACGCTGCGCAACTCCACGACAGTCCAAAAACTGGCCGCCAAATATGCCGTTGCCGATACCAGCTAGCCGAACAGTAGCCGCATCGTGTATAATCGTGGGGGCTTGCCCGCCAACGGAGCCGGAATCCGGTTTAGCCGCCAGCTGCCAGGCTTGCCCTAAGTAAAACGTACTCGCTGACCGCTGAAAGCTGATCGCTTATGTACCGCGTCACCGCATCACAAATCAGTCTCGGCGCCCGGAGCTTCACACGCCAATGGGCCACTTTTGACTTCGTGCTCCTGCTGGCGACGGTCGCCGCCTGTGGCTTCGGGGTGGCGATGGTCTATAGCGCCACGCATGGGCTCGTCCCGGATCGCATTACCTGGGACAATACCGCGGTGCGGCACACCTTTTATGCCCTCGTCGGCTTCAGCCTGATGCTGCTGCTCACGCGGGTCGAGTACCATATGCTGGCCAGCTTTGTCTGGCCGCTCTATGCCGGCACGATCGGCCTGCTGGGCATCACCACGCTGCTCGGCCACACCTCGGGGGGCGCGACCCGCTGGCTGAACCTGGGCTTCTTGCCGATCCAGCCGAGCGAGATGACCAAGCTGGTGCTCGCGCTGACGCTGGCCAAATACCTCAGCGATAACGAGAAGCGCGCGGACCGCCTCAGCGTCTACCTGGGCAGCCTGGTCATCGCCGGCGTGCCGATGGCGCTGATTTTCAGCCAGCCCGACCTGACCACGGCGGCCGTCTGTGGGTGTATCTGGCTGGCGATGGTCGTGGCCGCCCGCCTGCGCTGGATCTTCCTGGCCGCCACGGGGCTGCTGGGGGCGGTCGGCGGCTGGGCCGGCTGGAATTACCTGGTCCGGACCAATTCGCAGACATTCCAGTATATGGCGGACCGGCTGCTGATCTTTTTACACCCCGAGAGCGACCTGTACGGCCAGGGCTATAATATCTTGCAGGCGCGGATCAGCATCGGCGCCGGCGGGCTGTTCGGCAAAGGCTTTCTGGCCGGCACGCAGAGCCAGCTGCATTTTCTCAAAGTCCAGTACGCCGACTTTATTTTCTCGGTCGTGGCCGAAGAGTTCGGCCTGGTCGGCGCCCTGGCCCTGGTGGCCTTGCTCTATGTGATCGTCTTGCGTTACCTGTATATCGGCCTGCATGCGCCGGATACCTACGGCATGCTGATCGCCGTCGGCCTGGCGGCCTGGCTGGGCATGCATATCTTCATCAACGTCGGCATGAATCTGAGCTTGATGCCGGTCGCGGGCATCCCGTTGCCGTTCATCAGCTATGGCGGATCGCAAATGCTCAGCCTGTTGATTGCGCAGGGGCTGCTCCAGAGTATCGCGCTGCGCTCGCGCAAAGTCCGATTCGAGTGACGCACGTCCGGCGGGGGCCGGCGGGAGGTGGGCAAGGATGTCCGGCATGAATTTTATGGATTCGTTGCGCAAGGGGCTGGATCGGGCGGGATTCGAGGCCGATAAGCTGATGCGCTATAACCGGGTGCGCAGCGAGGCCGGCCGGCTCCAACAGCAAGCGGGCGATCAGGTCCGGCTGCTGGGCGAAAAAGTCCTCACGCTGTACAAAGCCGGCACGCTACGCGATGCCGATCTCCAGGTCCTGGCCCGCGAGATCGTCGACCTGCAGGACCGGGTGCAGCAAAAGGAGGACGAGGCGACCGCCATCCAGGCGGAAGGGTGGGTGGAGCCGGCTGACCCGCCGGCGCATCCCGCCCACGGGAGCAGTACCCCGCCCGCGCCGAGCTATACGCCGCCGAGCTACCCGCCCGCGCCGCCCCCGGCCTATCCGCCGCCGTCCGCCCCGCCCGCCTACCCGCCCGCGCCGCCGCACAAGCTGGACGACCAGGGCACCCGGCGAGTGCCGGCGGCCACGAGCGGGCCGGATTATTGCCCGACATGCGGCGCCCAGCTGCGCCCGAATGCGGCCTTCTGCGCCCAATGCGGCAACCGCGTATAACGAAAGGACCATACGGCCTTCTGCGCCCCATGCGGCGACCGCATATCACGAAAGGACCTGGATGCTGACCCCCGAAGAAGTCGCGCATGTTGCGCGGCTGGCCCGGCTCGACCTGGCGCCGGATGAGCTCGCCACGATGCGCCGGCAGCTGTCGTCCGTGCTGGAGCATATTGACCAGCTGAACGCCGTCGATACCTCGGCCATCCCGCCGACGGCGCAGATTTTCCCCCTGCGGGATATCCTGCGGCCGGATGTGTCGCGGCCGCCGTATCCCGCTGCCGCCATGCTGGCCAATGCCCCGGCCGCCGCGGATGGCTGCTTCAAGGTGCCCGCGGTGCTGGACGGGGAGGGCTGAGCCCGTGGCCGACCGCGATTTGTGTTACCTCGCGCTCCATGAAGCCCGCGCCCTGCTCGACGCCGGCACGGTGTCCAGTCTCGCGCTGACCGAGGCGTGCCTGGCCCGCATCGCCGCCGTCGACGGCACCCTCCATGCTTTCCTGACGGTCACCGCGGACCTGGCCCGCGCTCAGGCCCAGGCGTCCGACGCCCGTCGGGCCACCGGCCAGGTGCTCAGCCCGCTCGACGGCATCCCCATGAGCCTCAAGGATGTGCTGGTGACCGCCGGTATCCGCACCACCGCGGGCTCGCGCATGCTGGAGAATTTTGTGCCGCCCTATAACGGCACGGTCGTGCAGCGCCTGTTGGACGCTGGCGCCGTGCTGCTGGGCAAGGTCAACCAGGATGAGTTTGCCATGGGCTCCAGCACCGAGCACTCGGCCTTCGGGCCGACGCGCAACCCCTGGGACCCGGCGCGCGTGCCGGGCGGCAGCAGCGGCGGATCGGCCGCCGCGGTCGCTGCGGGTCTGGGCTACTTCAGCCTGGGGACGGATACCGGCGGCAGTATCCGCCAGCCGGCCGCACTCTGCGGCGTCGCCGGGCTCAAGCCCACGTATGGCCGCGTCTCCCGCTCGGGCGTGATCGCCTTCGCCAGCTCGCTGGACCAGATCGGCCCCCTGGCTCGCAGCACCCGGGATGTGGCCCTCGTGCTGCAGGTGATCGCCGGCTCGGACCCGCTCGACTCGACCGCGCAGCCGGTGCCGGTCGACGATTACGCGGCGGCCCTGACCCCCGATCTGCGCGGCGTGCGGGTGGGCATCCCGCGGGAGTACGGCCTGGGCACGCTGGCCGGCGAGGTCGGGACCGCCGTGCGGGCGGCCATCGCCCAGCTCGAGTCCCTCGGCGCGACCCTGCAGGAAGTGACCCTGCCCTACTCCCAATATGCCCTGGCGGCCTACTACATCATTGCCCCGGCCGAGGCCAGCGCCAACCTGGCGCGCTACGACGGGGTCAAATACGGCTTCCGGGCGGCGGTGACCGGCAGCGGGGCCGACAGCGCCGGCGTCGACCTGATGTCGCGCACGCGTGGCCTGGGCTTTGGCCCTGAAGTCAAGCGCCGCATCATGCTCGGCACCTATGGCCTGAGCTCCGGCTATTACGACGCCTATTACAAGAAAGCGCAACAGGTGCGCACGCTCGTCGCCCAGGACTTCAGCCGCGCCTTCGCCGAGGTCGACCTTGTAGTGGGCCCCACCTCGCCGACGGTCGCCTTTCGCGTGGGCGAAGTGGACGATCCCTTGCAGATGTACCTGATGGACATCTATACGATTCCGGCCAATCTCGCGGGTATCTGTGGCATCTCAGTGCCCTGCGGCTTTGCCGGCGACCTGCCGATCGGCTTACAGATCCTGGGCCGCCCGTTCGGCGAAGCAACAGTGTTGCGCGCGGCCCACGCCTACGAGCAGGCGACCGCGTGGCACTTGCGCCACCCGGCCCTGCCCGTCTTACCTTCTGCGCGGCTGGAGCCCCTACAAGAAAGTTGATCTTCCCTATGCCCGATTGCGTGTTATCGCCCCGCGTTCTGCGCTATGGCGCCGCCCTGATCCTGGGGTCTGCGCTGCTCACCCTGCTCGCGCTCGCCGGCCGGCCGGGATCGGTGGCCGCTTCGGCGCCGCAACTACCGGGCGGCCCCCCGACCCCGGCGCAATATTTTCCGCAGACCGGGCACCAGGTCGGCGGCCCCCTGCTCGACTTTTACCGGCGGGCCGGGGGGTTCGCGCGCTTCGGGGCGCCGCTGACGGAAGCATATGACGAGGGCGGGATCGTCGCCCAGGTGTTCGAGCGCGGGGCGCTGCAATGGGACCGCCAGGCCGGCACCGTCACGCCGCGCCCGCTCGGCGCCGATCTGGTGGCCGGGCACGCCCCGGCGCCGCCGGTCCTCCCGGGGAATGGGAGCGGCCTCTTCGTGGCCGCGACCGGGCACGTGGTCGGCCCGGCTTTCCTGGCGGCCTGGCAAGGGCCGGACGGTGCCGCGCGGCTGGGCAATCCGATCACCGAGCAGCAGGATGAGTGGGGGCACACGGTGCAGTATTTCGAGTTTGCCCGCCTCACGGTCGACGCGGGCGCGCCGGGGGGGATTCGCGAGCAGTTGCAGGACAATGTCCGCCGCCCCGGCTCGCCTTTCGCCCCCACCGCCGGGCCGCGCGACCCCGCCGCGCTCTTCATCGCCGCCACCGGGCATAGCATCGGCGGTGGCTTCCGCGAAATCTATGGCGCCCTGGGGGGCGGGCCGAGCCTGGGCGCGCCGCTCACCGACGAAGTGCTGGAGAATGGGCTGACCGTGCAGTATTTCACGGCGGCCAAGCTCTCCTATACTACCGCCCGCCCGGCTGGGGCACTGATCCAGGTCGAGGCGCTCGGCCGCGATTGGATGACCGGGCATAGCGTGCCGCCCCTGGCCCTGCTGCAGGCGCCGCCGCCCAGCAGCACCCCGGCGGCGCCCGGGCCTACCCTGACTCCCGCCATCCCGGTTACCGCGACCGCCGGCTTGAGTCCCACCGTCACGGTGACCACCACGCTAACGCCGGCGAAGCCGGCCGGGAGCTTTGCGGTGCCGGCCGGCTGGGCCCTGGTGGCTGAAGGGCAAAGCCGCTTCCAGGGCTCCAGCCCGGCCCGCATCACGAACATTGTCGTGGCCGCGAAGAAGCTGGACGGCGTGACGGTCCCCGCCGGCGGCGTGTTCTCGTTCAACCGCAGCCTGGGCGACGACAGCGAGAAAGCCGGGTTCGTCGAAGGCTTGATTATCTACAATGGCCACACCATCCCCGGGGTCGGGGGGGGGATTTGCCAGGTGGCCAGCACTTTCTTTCGTGCCGCCTTCTTCTCCGGCTTTGATATCTTGGAGCGGCACCCGCACAGTTATCGCGTCTCCTGGTACGAGCCCCCGGTTGGCATCGACGCGACCGTCTACCGGGATGAAGGGGTCGATCTGCGCTGGCGCAACAACCTGGCGGCCCCCGTGCTGCTCCATACGATCATCGACCGGCGGGCCGGGACGCTGACGGTCCAGGTCTACAGTAGGGCCCGCCAATCCTTCACGGTGAGCCTGGATGGGCCGTACACAGCCCATCGCATCCCGCACGGCCCCGCGCTCTACGAAGACGATCCGACGCGGCCGGCCGGCACGGTCACGCAGGTCGAGCATGCCAAGGACGGCCTCGACGTCACCGTCTACCGGGTGCTGACCGACCGGCAGACGGGCCGGGTGATCCGGCGAGATCGGTTCTTCAGCCGCTACGCGCCCTGGCGCGATGTCTTCAAGCGGGGCACCGGCCACGGCCAGGCGCCGTGACGGGCCCAAAGGGACCAGGCCAAAGCCCGAACCTGGTTCGCGCGAGATCTTTACATAATATAAAATCTATGGTATAATGGAGGCATATTCGGCCATCGGTTTATGGCGTACTGGAGCAGCCCATGCCTGCAGCACCCCGCCACCTGGGCGCGCAATTGCTCATGGTCCTGGTCATTCTGACCGGGCTCTATTTCGGCTATAGCTTCGCGCGCGAGGTGGTGCAGGCGCAGCGGCTGGCCAACCAGGCTGAGCTGGGCCGGCAAGCCAACGAGCGGATCGCGGCCGAGAATCGAAAGCTGGCCCGCGACCTCCAATATTACCAATCCGATGCCTACGTCGAGCTCCGAGCGCGGACCGATCTGAACATGCGGCGCCCCGACGAGCAAATCGTGCTGCCGGTGCTGCCGGCCGATCCGAATGGGGCCGCGCCGTCCGGCGCCGCGCCGCCCGACTCCGTGACGGCGCCGCGCGGCATCGTGCCGCCGCCGAACGTCGCCGCGGAGTCGGCGGCGCGCAATTGGGACCGCTGGTTTAGCCTGTTTCGCCGCCCGGGGCCCTAAAGGCCGGACCGGTCCGCATTTGGCCCCCAAATTGGGGGTCAAATAGGTCCGCAAAGCCTTGACATCGGCGAATCGATGGCGTATAATACCAAAGCAATGGTAGCGACGCGGAGTGGAGCAGTGGCAGCTCGTTGGGCTCATAACCCAAAGGTCGCAGGTTCGAATCCTGCCTCCGCTACCCAATAGAGAAGAGGCCCCTTAACGGGGCCTCTTTTTTTGCCCCCGGACAGGGGGCGCGGGGGCGGGCCCAGGTTGCGCGCGCCCGGGCCTTTGTGGTATACTAGCGAGTGGTGCGTCTGGCAGCAGGCGTACCCATATGTGTCGATCCACCCTCAGCGATTCATCCGGCCGGCGGCGTGCCAGGGGCGGGGTCTGCGGGGGGCGGACGGCTTGGAATGATACACGCGCTCCGACTGCGGCGGTCGTGCTCCTCTTCCAGTGAAGGGAGTTCCGGCGCGGGACGACGGGCGCGGACGTAACCCAACGATCAGGAGGCGAAGACAACCTTTGGTGAATGTAGCAGCAATCCCGGCTCCGGCCCCCGCCCTCCCCGTCGAGCGCGCGCCCCGTGAAGTGCGCGACGCCAACCGCGACGGGGTGTATGGTGTTTCGATGAAAGGCCTCCTGGAGGCCGGTGTGCATTTTGGCCACCAGACGAAGCGCTGGAACCCGAAGATGCGCCCCTATATTTTTACGGAGCGCAACGGCATCCATATTATCGACCTCCAGCAGACCGTGCAGGGCCTGCAAAAGGCCATGCATTACGCCGCGGATGTGGCCGCCGCCGGCGGCAAGGTCGTCTTCGTCGGCACCAAGAAGCAGGCCCAGGACACGGTGCGCGAAGAAGCCGAGCGCTGCGGCATGTTCTACGTGAACAAGCGCTGGCTGGGCGGCATGCTCACCAACTTCGTGACGATGAAAGCCCGGCTCCGCTACCTCCACGATCTGGAGTCCCGCCGCGAGCGGGGCGAGTTTGAGCTGCTGCCCAAGGCGGAGGCCGGGAAGCTGACCGAGCAGATCACCAAGCTGAACGAAACGCTCGGCGGGATCAAGGATATGCGCGATCTGCCCGCCGCCGTCTTTATCGTCGACCCGCACCGGGAGCGGATCGCCATTACGGAGGCCCTGAAGCTGGGCATCCCCGTGATGGCCATGGTCGATACGAATTGCGATCCGGACGAGGTCGACTATGTGATCCCGGCCAACGACGACGCCATTCGGGCCGTCCGGATCGTCAGCGCCAAGATCGCCGATGCGATCAACGACGGGATGGCGCGGCGCGAGAGCGCGCGGGCCGATGCCGAAGCGGCGCAGGATCTGGAGTACGCCGGCCTGGCGGAGGGTGGCGTTTTCGAGCCGGACGAGGAATAACGCGCGGCCAGCCGTCAGCGATCCGCCCTCAGACTCTGACGGCGGCCTGACGGCTGCCCTATACTTACGCTTACGGGAGGTATGGATCTGTGGAGATTTCGTCCACTGCGGTGAAAGAGCTACGCGAGAAAACGGGCGCGGGAGTCATGGATTGCAAAAAAGCCTTGCAGGAAGCCGACGGCGACTTCGAGCGCGCGCAGGAGATCTTACGGGAGAAGG
>DATGEF010000537.1:0-9986 GCA_035310405.1 Chloroflexia bacterium
GGCGCCCAGGGTGATCAGCAAGAGCCAGGCCCCGGCCAGGGCCAGGATGACGAAGCGCAGATCGAGCCTGGCTTGCAGCGCGGCGCGCGGCTCCCGGAGCCGGGCCAGCCCGGCCGGTACGACCAGGACACGGAAGACGGCCCCGCCCACCAGGAGCGCGGCGAGCAGGCTGCCGAGCCAGCGCACGAAGATGTCGGCCATCCCGGGCTGGGTGGACGTGCCGGCAGCGCCCGTCGTGTTGGCCGTTGGCAGGTCCACGGGCGGTAGCGGGGTCGGCACCGCCCCCCCGCCCGGCAGCGGAGTCGCCGCCGGGCCGGCTGATGGCGGCGGCGCCCCCCCCGCGACACTGAAGGCAAAACTGCCACGGGTCAGGTGGCCGTCCACGCTGGACACGACCTTCCATTGGACGATATAGACCCCGGAGGGCAGGTTGGGCTGCAAGGCGACGGTGACCACCCCCTTCTGCGGGTCGATGACCGGGGGTTGGGCCACCTCGTAGTGGTGGCGGGCGCGGTCGATGACGGCGAAGCTGCTGAACTCCGGCACGGCGCCTTCGCTGAAGGTCATCTGGACGCTCGCCGGGGGCTGGGTCAGCTGCGCGCCCGCGCTGGGGTTGGAGCTCACCAGCAACGAATGCGCGCCCGCCGCGGTGCCGAGCAGGAGCCAGAGCCAGCCGGCCAGCAGGCTGGCGCTCAGAAATGTACGTCTACGCATGTAGTAGGGCTTTCTAGGCCGGCGCGGCCCGGCCACCCGGGCCGCGCCTGGCGATCCGCCGGCCCGCGCGATGGGGGGCCGGGCCGCACGAACTGGCACAGGCAGACCCGGGGGAGCAACAGGACGCAGCAAGCCACCCCGGCCCGGAGGCGTGCCTGTAGGATTGATCGTCCCCGCATAGCCGCATTATACATCCATTGCATGGGGCGGGCCATTAATACAGATTGGAACAGCCGCGCCCGGCCCGCCCCTTGCGGCGACCGGGCCGCTGTGGTATGCTGGCGCCCGGAGGACTGCCAGGAGCGTGCTGATCCGGTTCGTGATCTATGGCTTGCTGGGCTGGTGCATGGAAATCGTCTGGACGGCGTTGCCGAAGCGCCGCCCGATCGATTGGCGCCTGTCCGGCAACAGCTACCTCTGGATGTTCCCGCTCTACGGCCTGGTCGCGCCGTTGTACGAGCCGGTACATACGGCGCTGCGGGATGCCGGCATCATCTGGCCCGTGCGCGGCCTGATCTACGCGGCCGGGATCATGGGCCTGGAGGTGCTGACCGGCTGGCTGTTGCAGCGGCTGACCGGGCGGTGCCCGTGGGACTACACCCCGCACGCCCGCTGGCACTGGCACGGCTACACCCGGTTCGATTACGCGCCGCTCTGGTTTGGCGTCGGCCTGGCCCTGGAGCCGTTACACGACTTCCTGGTCCGGTTGACGCCGGCCATCCAGGCGGCCCTGGTGCCCTAGCAGTGTTGGAGAGCTATTTTTATGGGTCGCTTGACTCCCCTGGGCCGGTTCTTGGTGCTGGCCCTGTTCCTGATCGTCATGGTCGGCGTGCTCAGCGCCACCAACAATCTGCGCTGGCCGCCGTTCGGGATCAGCCTGCTGGCGCCCCCACTGGCTACGCCATCCGGGGCCGCAGGGGCCCCGACCGCGCCCGCCGCCGAAAGCACCGGGCCGGCGGCGAGCCCGCGCGCCACGCTGCCCGCGCCGAGTAACACGCCGCCGGCCCCGGGAACCCCGGCGCCGGCCCAGCCCACTGCGCCTCCCGCGCCGACCCGGACCCTGGTGCCGCCGAGTCCCACCCCGGTGCCGCCGGGGCTAGCCTATGTGGGGGCCATCGACATCGCCGGGGCGGTGGCGGGGCCGGCCGGGGCGCAGCCGGCGGTGGTCGACCCGGATGCCCACCGGCTGTATGTGGTGAGCCTCGACGCGCAACACCACGCCGCCCTCAGCGCCTATGACGAAACCACGCTGGCCCGGCAGGGGACCGTGGCCCTCGATCTCGGCGGCCTGGTGCTCGACACCCTCGCGCCAGTCCCGGTCGTCATCGCGGGCCCGACCCACCGCCTTTACGTCGTCGCCCGCGATGGGCGCGTCGTCTCGTTCGATAGTGGCACGCTGGCGCCCGGCCCCATCTACAACTTCGGCCAGCCGGCCGAGCGCGCCTTTCTCAGCCCGGACAGCAGCAAGCTCTATGGCCTGCAGCGCGATCAGCCCGGCAGCACCGGGGCCCTCTTGCGCGTGCTCGACTTCCGCGCCGTGACCAGCCGCCCCCTCCGGGTGCCGGCGCGCTGGACGGGCGACAGCGCCTTCACCGACGGCAACACGCTCTACCTGACCGGCCGTGACGGGCTCTTACCCCTCGATATGCGCACGGATCGCTTTGGCGCGCCCCTCCTGCTGGGCTTCGCGCCGCTCTTCCCCCTGTTTGACCCGGCCGGGCGGCGGCTCTATACCTGGCAGCAGCCCCAGGCCGTGCCCCTCACTCCCGAATTAGTTATCCTGGACGCGAATACCTGGCAGCCCGTGACCAGCGGCACGCACGCCGGTTGCCCCTGCCCGCTCGCCTACAATGCCCCCCGGGGCCGCCTCTATCTCGGCGTGTCTGGCGCCCCCGGCCGGCTCCTGACTTACTCCCCGCCCGATAAGCTCGGCGCGCCCGAGGAGCTGGTGCTGAACACCGTCCCAGCTCTGGGCATCGTGGCCAGTCCAGACTCCAACCGCCTCTATGTCCAGAGCAGTGGCCCGCACACCATCCTCGTGTTGCAAGACAATGGGCCCGCCCCGGGCAGTGGGCCAAAGACGGTCACTATCGGGCCGTAGGCCACGTGCCTAGCGGAATAGGGTGCAGATGCGCTCGGTGGCGATGCCGCTGATCAGGAGGCGTTCTTTCTGGTCGCTGAGCAGTTGCTGGGTCCAGTCGGTAAAGCCGCCGTCCGCCAGTTCGTGTTCGGCTCCCGCCGGGTCGCGCGCGTAGATATGGAAGCGGACCAGCTCATAGTAGCTTTGTGTGGTGCTGCGCCCGGGATCGCATTCCAGCCGCGTGCCGGGGAAGCGCTGGGTGAGTGGGGCGATCAGCCCGTCGGGCAGGCGCTCCAGGAAGGCGGGATTGGGCAGGTCGGTGAAGACCACCCGCACATCCTGCACCCGGTGTCCGATCGCCGGGACCGCCGCCAGGAGGGCGAGATAGCAGGAGAGATGTTCCCCGAGGGCTTCGAGCTCCCAGCGATAGCCGGCGTCGGCCCGCCCCGCCGTGCCGAGGGCGAATATCGAGAAGTGGGCGTTCACGCCGGGCTGGTTGTAGTACTGGGTCCGCAGCAAGCGCTGGCTCGTGCAAAGCCGCACCCGGTCGCCGGCGGTGGCGGGATCATGCCGCTGGGCGCGCCGCCGGACGGCGCATTCCAGCGCCAGGACATTGGTGCAGTCGGACACCACTTCCGTGTTACGGATGGTGGTGAGGACCCGGTTTTGATCCACGGGCCCGAGCGCGGCCACCGTCCCGAGCGGGCAGACCGGTGCGAGATCGAGAGCCTCGCAGGCCGGGCCGGCACATTCCAGCGCCAGCCGATCCACTTCGGCGCGCGCGCGCAGGCTGACCGGCCCGGGGCGCACGAAGCGGTTGTGCAGGTACTGGTCGAGCACGCGGGCCGGGGTCTGCTGGGCCGCCCGCGCCCGGTAGACGGCCAGGAGCAACGACTGCAGGTCGCTGAGCGTGATTTGCTGCCCCAGAAACTCCAGCAGCCCAGCCATGCCGCTTGCGCGCAGGATGCGGTCTAGCGCGGGTTGTGCCATGTGCGCTCCCTTTCCCGCAAAGTCCCCTTTATCGGTAGAAGGCCGCCACCTGGTGCGCGAGGGCGTCGTGCAGGCGCGGAATGTGGTTGGGCACGAAGGGTGTGGGGAGGGCCTCGGGATTAAACCAGTCCAGGGCGGTGGTCTCGTCGCTGAGCGCGGGGGCGCCCCCAATAATCCGGCACTCGAAGAGACAGTTGACATACTGCACGATGTTCCCGTCGGGATAGCGGGCCACAGTATATTGGGGATCGGAGTAGACGCCGATCAGGCGGATGATCGCCACATCGTAGCCGGTTTCCTCACGCACCTCGCGCACGGCCGCCGCAGCGACCGTCTCGCCTAGTTCCACCGCGCCGCCGGGCAGCCCCCAGTAGCCGTTATCCCCACGCTGCTGGAGGAGGATACGCCCGGCGGAGTCGAAGATCACGGCGGCAGCACTGGGCCGCAGTTGTTGTGGCGTGCCGCCGTAGGTCGTCTGATCCGGCATCCCGAGCTATTTGCTCCGTTTATCCGGGGCGCTGGCCGGGTAGTCGGCGGGCCGCAGCTTGGCGCTATCGTGGGCAAAGATCTCGGTGTAGCCGCACGCGCCACAGGTGGTGCAGCGGGCCGGGGTATTGATCGCCGAAATCCCGGCCTTGCTGACCGTTAGCTGCCCATAACTGTGCAATTCGGTCGGGAACATGTACCCTTTCTGGCATCGTGCGCACACGATATAACTCACAGCGGGCCCCCTCTCCCTGGACGGTTTCCTTCCGTAGATAACGGGGCTATTATAGCAGAAATGCAAGGGGCGGGTTGACCAACCCGCCCCTTGCCGCCGAGAGCACCAAAATGGGTGCGCTCCCGGGTCGACGACCCGGGTATTTTCGTGTCCCCCGACTAGAGAAATCATCGGGGCGCGCCGACCAGGGAAAGCGGATAATTAAGAGGCTGGGTTACGCACCGTGAACAGCGGCACTTGCAGCTGTGTGGGATGCGCCAGGCCCTGTATCTCTACCGAGCAGAAAGGACAGTAGCCCCATGGATACTCTCATCCCTGAGCCGGCGGCCGGCCCGCGGGCGCGCGCGCCCCTGCTCCCGCTGCCGGAGCTGCCGGCGGCTCCCTTGGCCGGCGTGGCCGTGCCCCCCTTTGACCGGGGGCTCGGGGTGCGCTACAGTGTCGCCAACCTGGGCGCGTCCGTCATTTACGCGCTCTTCAACTTCGGCATGCCCCTCTACCTGAGCACCTACCAGCTCAACCCGGCCCTGATCGGGCTGCTCGCCAACGAGCGCTCCTTCGTAGGCGCCTTGATCCAGCCCCTCGTGGGCCGCTTCAGCGACCGCACCCGTACCCCCCTGGGCCGCCGCCGGCCCTTCTTCCTCGTCGGCATCCCGCTCATGTCCGGGGCCCTGCTGGTGCTGGCCATCCACCCGCCCTTGTGGGCCGTCCTCGGCATCATGGCCGTGGCCGCCTTCTTTCTCTCGGTGGCCTGGGATCCCTATATCGCGCTGATGGCCGACCTCTTCCCGCCCGCCCAGCGCGGGCGGGTCGGCGGCCTCATCGGCGTCGGCAGCGGGGTCGGCACGATTATCTTCCTGGTGCTGGCCCTCAATCTGTGGGCGCAGCACGAGTACCTGGTCTTTGCCCTCTGCACCGGGCTGCTGCTGCTCACCTGGGCCTATACCTTCTTCACGGTCAAGGAACCGCCGCTCACCACGGTGCCAGAGGTCGCGCCGCAGAAAGCCGCGCGGCCCGATCCGGCGGCCTACGTCAGGACCCTCCTGCGCTACCCGGAGGCCGCCAAGTACACGCTGGCGATGACCTTCTTCTGGTTAGGCACGGGGGGCGCCCTCCCGTTTCTGACCCTCTTTGCGGTGAACGCGCTCGGCGCCACCGCGGAGCAATCGTTCATGCTGCCGCTCGTGGCGACGGCCGCCACCGCGGTGTTCGCCGTGCCGGCGGGCTACCTGGCCGACCGCTTCAGCAAGAAGGCGATCATGACCGCCGGGCTGCTGGTCTTCGGGCTGGCCAGCCTGATTGGCTCGCAGAGCCAGAACATGCTGCAAGCGACGCTCATCCTGGGGGTGATCGGGGTCGGCAACGCGGCGATGGCGCAGATCACGCCGATGCTCACCGATCTGATCCCGCGCCAGCGCACGGCCGAATTCATCGGGCTGGGCTCGGCGGTCTTCTCGTTCGCCCAGCCACTCGGCTCGGTGCTGGCCGGCGCCATCGTGGCCACGGTCATCGCCCTGGCCGGCACCGCCAGCGCCTATCGGTGGGCGTTCATCTTCGCCGGGCTGATGGTTCTGGTCGCGCTGGCGCTCTTGCAGACGGTCAAACCGGAGCGCGCGGTGCTGGAGTAGGCCGACCAGCCCACGACCCGCTAAGGGAAAAGGAGCCTGCTTATGTACCGCTGCGGCGGAGGTTAGTCATGGAGGAAACGATGGGCGCCGATAGTGGCCCGCCGTCTGGCCGGCCCCGGCCGGCGCCCCGCGCCGCCGCCCGGCGGATCGTGCTGCGGGTGGCGGGGGTGCTGCTCGCCCTGAGCTTGCTGGGGTACCTCAGCATCTGCGCCTACGCCGCGGATCGCTTCTCGCACCCTATCCGCCAGCCGGTCGGCCAGTGCCGCGATTATGGACTGACATGTGAAGACGTGCAGTTCCCCAGCACCGAGGATCGCGTCCTCCTCCGCGGCTGGTTCATCGCCGGCGCGGGCCGCCCGACCCTCATGATGTTACACGGGCGCGACGGCCGCCGCGACGACCCGACGATCGGCATGATGGATATCGCGCGGGCGCTTCACCAGCATGGCTACGCCGTCTTGCTCTTCGACTTCCGCGCCCACGGCACTTCGGGCGGCGACCGCTACTCGCTGGGGGATTGGGAGCGGCGCGACATTGCCGGCGCGCTGCGCTACTTGCAAGGCCGCGGGATCGCCGGGGTGGGCGCGCTCGGCTTCTCGATGGGGGCGGCCACCGAGCTGCGCGCGGCGCCGGCCCACCCGGAAATGCGCGCGCTGGTGCTCGACTCGCCCTTTGCCGACCTCGGCCCGCTGATTGATCTGCATCTTACCGAAATCAGCGGCCTGCCGCGGATTTTCACGCCGGGCATCTTGCTGACGGCCCAGACCCTGTACGGCATGGACCTGGTCGACAACCGGCCCACCGAGGAGATGGCCCAACTGGGCACGCGCCCGGTGCTCCTGATCCATAGTACGACCGACGACTTCATCCCGGTCAGCCAGGCTTACGCGTTGCAACGGGCCGGGGCCAACGATCCCAATCTGCAGGTCTGGTTCACGACGGGCCCGTTGCACGTGCGCTCGTACAAAACCTACCCGGCGGAGTATCTGCGGCGGGTGATCGGCTTCTTCGACGCCAACCTCCGCTGACCCGGGGCCGGGCGCGCCGGAGAGCCCCGTCGGCGGTTCAGCGCGCGCCGGCGGTCCGGTCGGCGAGTAGCTCCGGCAGGCTGTACGGGCGAAACAGCTCCGGCTTGAGGAACCGCGCGCCCGGCACGTAGTGCTCGACATACTGTTTCAGGCGCGCGGTTCCCCGGCCGTACTCGCGGAGGGGTTGCGTGAGCGGGAGAAAGAGGTTATCCCAGTGGACTGGCACCACCACCGCGGGCTGCACGCGCCGCAAGAAGGGCCCGTAATACGCCGGCCCGCGCATCACCGGGAGCATGAACAGGACATCCGCCGGCAGGGCGCGCCCTGGGAGCAGGAGCAGCCGGTAGCCGGCGACCTCCACGCGGAAGCCAAAGCAGACGTCCCGGCGGTAGTCGCGCAGCCGCAGCGGCGGGCGCAGATCGGAGGCCAGCGGGCCCACGCCGCCCAGGAAGGGCACAAACCCGTGCGAGGCGCGCAGCACCTCGACGCCGAAACTGCCCAGGCGCAGATGCTCGCCGGCCTGGATCAGCCGGATTTGCGCCGCGGGCACCCCATGCAGCCGCAGCAGGCCGCAGGTATTCGGGGAGCCAAACGCGATGGCCCCGGTGTGTCGCGCCACCGCCGGCACATCCATCACATGATCCCAATGGGAGTGCGACACGAGCACGTAATCGCAGGCCGGCAGGAGGTGCTCGGCCAGCCGGCGGCTCGGGACGGGCCGGCCCAGCAGGAAGCGGCTGTAGGGGGGCCGGCTGAAGAAGGGGTCCAGGGCCAGCGTCTGCCCGTTGGCCGTGATCGCCACCCCGGCGACGCCGAACCAGCGGAAGGTGACCGGGTGCTGCATGGAGGCTCCTCTCGCGTGGGATGCCGACGGCCGTTCTATCTCCGGCCATTATACACGATTTCCGCGGCCACGCAGCGCGCGCCGGCGGTGAGGGAACGGAGGAGGAGAGCGATGGAAACGGTAAGCGAGGTTCTGGAGCAGGCGGTCCGGCAGCATGGATCCCGGCCGGCCCTGCTGTATCACCCCGGGGCGGTCACCGAGATCTGGAGCTACACGCAGCTTGGGCAGAGGGCGGATCGCGTGGCGGCCGCGCTCCGCGCGCGGGGGATCGTGAAGGGCGACCGGGTCGTCCTCTGGGGTGCCAACAGCCCGTGGTGGGTGGCGTCTTACTTCGGCGCCGTGCAGGTGGGCGCCATTCTGGTGCCGCTCGACGTGCGGAGCACCGCCGATTTCGTGGAGCGCGCCGTCCGCCAGACCGCGCCGCGGCTGGCGTTGTTGGGGGCCGCGACGCGCAACCTCTGGTCCTATCCCATCCCCTCCGTCTTGATGGAGGACTTCGCCACGGAGCCGGCCCCCGCGCCCCTCGGCGCCGCCGCCGTCGTCGGCGCGGACGACATTGTCGAGCTCATGTTCACTTCGGGCACCACGGGCGACCCGAAGGGTGTGATCATTACGCATCGCAACATCCTGGCGAACCTGGAGTCGAGCACGCCCCTGGTGCCCGATATGCCGGAGTACCGCCTGGTCTCGATCCTGCCGCTGAGCCACATGCTGGAGCAAACGATCGGCCTGCTCCTGGCGCTCAAGCGGGGCGCGAGCATCTACTACCTGAGCGGTATGCAGCCGGCCACCCTGTTCGCCACCTTCAAGGAGCAGCGGCCGACGACCCTGCTCCTCGTCCCGCAGGTGCTGCATCTGCTCATGGATGGCATCGAGCGCGAAGTGCAAAAGCAGGGCCGGACGCAGTTGTGGGCGCGCCTCCAGGCGCTGGCCGCGTACCTGCCGCTGCGGGCGCGCCGCCTGCTGTTCCGCCCGGTCCTGCAGCGCCTGGGCGGGCAGATCGCCTTTCTGACCTCCGGCGGCGCGCCCCTCGCCCCCGAGATGATCCACAAATGGGAGTTGCTGGGCATCCCGATTGTGCAGGGCTACGGCACGACGGAGGCGTCCCCGGTGGTCAGCGCGACGTCGCTGCGGGAGCACTTGCCCACCTCGGTGGGCAAGGCCGTGGCCGGCGTGCAGATCCGCATCGCGGCCGATGGCGAGGTGCTCCTGCGGGGGGCGAATATCACCGCCGGCTACTGGCAGAATGCCGAGCTCACGCGCCAGGCGTTCGACGACGGCTGGTACAAGACGGGCGACCTGGGCCGTCTGGATGCCGAGGGGCACCTGTACCTGCAGGGCCGCAAGAAAGACATGATCGTGCTGGCCAACGGCGAAAACGTCTTTCCGGAGGACGTCGAGGCGGTGCTGCGGGCCATCCCCGGCGTGCTGGACGCCGCGGTGCTGGGCCTGCCCACGCCGCAGGGCGCGGCCGTCCACGCCGCGCTCTTGCTGGCCTCGTCCACGATCGACCCGGCGGCCGTGGTCCGGCAAGCCAACGCGCGCCTGGCGCCCCGGCAGCGCATTCAGGGCCAGACGGTGTGGCCCGAGCCCGATTTCCCCCGCACCTTCACGCTCAAGGTGAAGAAGCACGACGTCCTGAGCGGCATCCTGGCTGCGCGCGCCCGCGGCCCGGCCGCCGCCCCGGCGCCGGCCGGGCCCCGCTCGCGGGAGGCCGAAGTCATCGCGCGGATCGCCGCGGCGGCCTCCGTGGCCCCGGCGGCGCTGACCCCGGACACCCGGCTGAGCGACATCGCCGGCCTCGATTCCCTGGCGCAGGTGGAGCTGCTGGCGGCCCTGGATGCCATCGGCGGGAGCCGCATCGATGAATCGCAGATCGGGGCGGAGACCACCGTGGCCATGCTCGCCGCGCTGCTCGATGGCCCGGCGCTGGGGGCGACGGCCCTGGTGCCGCCGCCGGCCACGTCCCGGCTGCAGGCGGGCG
>DATGEF010000538.1:0-8588 GCA_035310405.1 Chloroflexia bacterium
TATATCGCCGATTTCTTCCGCATCCCCTATGATCACGATCCGCACCCGGGCGACCCGATCAGCGTTACCCGGCAGGAGTTTGATACGGCCTGTGATGAACTGGCCCGCCAAGGGGTGCCGCTCAAGTCGGACCGGGACCAGGCCTGGCGCGACTGGGCCGGCTGGCGAGTGAACTATGATACGGTGCTGCTGGCCCTGGCGACCCTGACGATGGCTCCCTACGCCCCCTGGTCATCCGACCGTGGGCTGCGCAGACGGCGCTAGCGCGTCCCCAGCAGCCGGCGGCGGTTTAACTTCAGCTGGTAATAGATAAAACAGCCCACGCAGAAGCCGGCCAGCGCCACGCCCGCGGCCAGCGCCACCGCCCCTGCCAGTCCCCACCCGACGATGGGGGCGCCGAGCACAAAGGCCACCTGGGCCAGGCCCAGCAGGATCGTGGCGATGCTGTTGTTGAAGCGCATCAGCCGGCGGTCTTCCCGTTCGGCCCGCGCGTTCTGGGCGGCGAACAGGCGCGTGCCCACCCGGAAGATCAGGCTCGCCCGCTGGCCCCAGAGCACGGCGGGCAGCAAGATCAAGAACAAGAGCGTCGTCACCAGCGGCTGCTGCGCCAGCAGCCCGCCGGTCACGCCGACCACGAGGGTCCAGCGGTTGAGCTTGACGATCGGCATCGGGATGTCATTACAGGATGCCGGGTCGGTTGTCGTGGTAGTCATGGGGTGGTGCCCTCCCTTTCGCGGGCGCAAGGCGCTTACATAGAAATAACCGTCACTATATTTTTTATAGTGCTATGCAACTATAGCAGATACACTATGAAAAGTCAAGCACTTGATCTAATAGCGGGCCGTGGTATAATGGAGCGGTGATGGACGCCGATGTGGATTTCTGTCCGATGTGCGAAGCGATGCAGCTGCTGCAGGAAAAGTGGATGCTGCATATTATCCGCGCGCTCCTCGAAGGCCCCCGCGGCTTCAACGAGCTCAGCCGCAGCAGTGGCGGCTGCAACCCGGCCACCCTGGCCCAGCGCCTGGATCAGCTGGAAGGGCTGGGCCTGGTGAGTAAAACGGTGCTCTCGGTCATGCCCCCGCGCACGATCTATGATCTGACCCCCGCCGGCCGCGATCTCCGCGCCGTCATCGACGCCATCCACCAATGGGGCCAGGGCCACCGGGCGAACCTGCCACGGACGGTCCAACTGCACGGCAAGTAGCCGCCGCCCGCGCCGCCTTGTTGCCTGGTACCACACATGCTATAATCGGGGCAGAAGGCCACTACTGGGCAAGCGGGGGGCCCCTGGGACTGAGACTAGAACTGAAATCGGAAGCGATGGATAAACCGACCGAGCAGGAACATACGACCCAACTGGCCAGCCAGCCGCCGGCCGAGGTCAATAACTTGTTGGCCATCCTGCAACAGGCCACGAGCACGGAGGCGGAAAGCGATAGCGGCGGGCCGCCCGCCGCCACCGGCGATAAACAAACTATCTTCCTGATCTCCCCCGATATGCAGTTTGCCGAAGACCTCGCCCGCCAGATCGCCTATTTCGGCTATACGGTGCCGATCTTTACGCACCTGGCCGGGATCGTGGATCGCGTCGTCCAGACGCGCCCGGCCGCCATGATCGTCGATCATATCTTCCTCGAAGGCGATCCCACGGGAGCCGAGACTCTCGTCGCCCTCCAGCACCACACCACCCCCACGCTGCCGATCATTTTCGTCGCCGACCAGGGGAGCATGGATGCCCGCTTGCAAGCGGTCCGCGCCAACGGCATCGCCTACTTCACGAAGCCGATCGACGTCGGCCCCCTGATCGATACCCTCGATAAATGGACGGCGGCCGTCCCCGAAGAACCGTATCGCATCTTGCTGGTGGACGATAGCCCGATGATGGCCTATTATAATTCGGCGATCCTCAAGCGCGCCGGCATGACCACCGCGGTCGTGACGAACCCGCGTTTGGTAGTCCCGCCCCTGATCGAGCTGAATCCCGACCTCATCCTGATCGATATGTATATGCCGGAATGCACCGGGATGGAGCTCGCGGCCGTTATTCGCCAACAAGAGTCGTATGTCAGCACGCCCATTGTCTTCCTGTCGGGTGAGACCGATATCGACAAACAGCTGGACGCGCTCAAGCTGGGCGGGGACGACTTCCTGACCAAGCCGATCCAGCCCAACCACCTGGTGTCCGCGGTCACCAGCCGGGTGAAACGCTCCCGCACCCTGCGGTCTTTCATGGTCCGCGATAGCCTGACCGGGCTGCTCAACCACACCACGATGAAAGAGCAGCTGGCGAGTGAGCTCGGGCGCGCCCAGCGCCAGCAGACCCCGCTGGTTTACGGGATTCTCGATATCGACCATTTCAAGCTGGTCAACGATACCCATGGCCACCCGACCGGCGATCGGGTGATCAAGAGCCTCTCGCGCCTGTTGCAGCAGCGGCTGCGCAAAACCGACGTGATCGCGCGCTATGGTGGCGAAGAATTCGCGGTGATTTTGCCGCAGACCACGACCGCGGCGGCGGTCAAGGTGCTGGACGACCTGCGCACGGGCTTCGCCCAGATCCGCCACCAGAGCGAGAGCGGGCCTTTCCACGCCACGTTCAGCTGCGGCCTCGCGAGCTTCCCCCACTACAACGATGCCCAACAACTCACCGACGCGGCCGACAAAGTGCTGTACACGGCCAAACAACTGGGCCGCAATCGCGTCGTCGCCGCCGAGGCCCCCCCCTGATCCCCTAACTATTAGTGCCCGGTGGAGGCGTAGCTGTTGGCGAAAATCCTTGTCGTCGAAGATAACGAAATGAATGCGGATATCCTGGTCCGCACGCTGAGCCGCTACGGGCATACGATTCAGGTGGCGACCAACGGAGTGGAGGGGATCACGCTGGCCGGGACGATCCAGCCCCATCTCATCCTCATGGATATCAGCTTGCCCGTGCTGGATGGCTTGCAGGCCACCCGGCAGCTCAAAGCCGCCCCGGCCACGCAGCACATCCCGATCATTGCCCTGACCGCCCACGCCATGGCCGGCGACCGCGAGGAGTGCCTGGCCGCCGGCTGCGACGACTACGATACCAAGCCGGTCGACCTGGATCGCCTATTGGCGAAGATCGCGCGCTTCCTTTAGCCGCGCCAGCGCCGCCAGGCGTCCAGGTAATAGCGCAAAATCACGGGATTCTGGAGCGTGCTCACGTCCGTCGCCAGGTCGGCCGAGTCGGGGTCGAACTGGACCAGCGTGGGCAGGATGGCCGGGGTCAAGAAGCGGGTCGGCACCCGCACCGTGACTTGCGCCCAATCGATGCGCCGATCGGCCGGGTCGCTGGCCAGCAGAAACCCCCAATCGCCGAAGGATGGGACATAGGCATGGTAGGGCTGCACGGCGAGGCCGGCCGCCGTGGCCGTATGGATGGCACACCAGTAGGCCTGGCGCACAAAGTAGGGGGAGGAGGTCTGCTGCACATAGATGCCCCCGCGCGCCAGGTGCTGCTGGACCAGGCGGTAGAACTCGCGGGAGTAGAGCTTGGCCAGCCCCTCGTTCCGCGGGTCCGGCAGATCGGTAATAATCACCGGAAAGCGCTCGGCGCTGGCGGCCAAGTACTGATACCCGTCGCCGGTCACCTCGTGGAGCCGCGGGTCGTTCAGCGACCCGCCATTAAGCGCGACGAGGGGCCCGAAGGTCCGGCCCAGGCGCGGCACCGCCGGGTCCAGATCGACCAGGGTCACGGCGCCGACGTCGGGATACTTCAGGATCTCCCGCGCCGCCAGGCCATCGCCGCCGCCGATCACCAGCACGGTGGCCCGAGAGGGCGCCAGGCTCAGGGCCGGGTGGACCAGCGCCTCATGGTAGCGGTACTCGTCCCGGCTGGAGAATTGCAGCTCCCGGTCGAGGTAGAGCCGCAGGTCATCCTGGTACGACGTGACGACGATGCGTTGATACGGCGATTGCTCCGCATAGAGGATCTGATCCTGGTAGAGCCGCTGCTCGACCAGAGAGGACAGGGCGTCCGACTGCAGCGCGCCGAGGCCCAGCAGCCCCAGGGCGCCCACCGTGCCGATCGCGATCCGGCGCGCGCCGGGCAGCCCCACGCCGAAGACGCGCAGGTTAATGCCGACCACGCCCAGGTTGAAAACGCCGACGAGAAAGCTCGTGCGCGTCAGGCCGAGGTAGGGCAGCAGCACCAGCGGGAACAGGATCGCGGCGACCAGGGCCCCCAGATAGTCGACCGCCAGCACATTGGCCAGGGTGTCGCGCAAGCTGCCGTAGCGCCGGGCGATGCGGGTGAGCAGCGGGATCTCCAGCCCAATCAAGGTGCCCAGGACGACGAGGGTCGCGATCATGATGATGGCATAGCTGCGGGGAAAGAGACTGTAGGCGACGAACAGCGCGGCCGCCGATCCCCCGCCCAGCACGCCGATCGCGATCTCGACCAGCAGGAAGACCCGGAGCAGGTGGTCCCGCACGGCGCGGGAGAGAAACGATCCCAGGCCCATCGCGGACAGGAAGAAGCCCAGGGTCAGCGAGAACTGGTAGACGCTGTCGCCCAGCAGATACGAGGAGAGGCTGCCGATGATCAGCTCATAAATCAGCCCACATACGGCGATGATCAGGATCGAGATCAGTAGGGCGCCGACCTCCATCCGGGCCGCCCGCGCGCCATCGGTGGCGCGGGCGGCCGGGTCGCCGGCCGGGACGCGGGGCTCTACCGTCTCAAGGGTGCGCACGCAGGGTTCCTGACTAGGTCGACCGGGTGAGGCCGATCGGGCTACCGCCCCGCCGGTTAACGGTGGAACAGAAAATCCAGGTTGACGAACAGGGTGATGATCCGCAACAGCAGCAGGACGATCACCAGAATGATGATGACCTGGCGCAGGCGAAACCCCCCGCTCGCCCGCGCCCCGCCCGGCGCGACCGGAAGAGCGGCGTGCGGCAGCGGTTCGATCGCCGGCCCGTGCCGCCGGTCCGGTGCGGCGGGCGGCGCCGACGAGACGACCACTCGATTGTCCGAGTGATAGACCTTGTACGACGCCGTGGCCTCCTCCGGCGCACTCTGCACGCCAAAGGCGCGCTCAACCTCCGGCCGGTGGGGCCGCCGGCCCAGGGCAAACTCCATTTCATCGGCCGTCCACTGGATACGATACTGGCCCCCGGAGCCGATAGCGTCGACATAGTCCACCTGGGAGCCGGTTTCCACTTGCCAGGTGCATTCACCTTCCAGGTACTCGACCACCGCGGTGCCGCGGGTCTGCACGCGCACCAGGGGCGTACCCAGCCGCACCACCATGCCGACGTCGAGCCGTCCCGGGTCGACCTCTTCGCCCGGGTTGAACGGAACCCAGAGGATCATCCGCTGCGTTTCCCGGTCCGACAGCCAGCGCTCCTCGCCCGTCGCGCTGCGCAGCAGCCATTCATCCCAGAGCTCATAACCGTCCCGGTAGCGCATGCGCCCGGCCACGCGATACGACTCGCCGCCGAACGCGCCTTCCATGCCCACGACGAGCGCGATGCCCACGGGCGCGGGCGGCGGCCGTGTGGCGCGCGGCGCCAGGGTCATGGGGTGGCTCTCCCCGCCGGGCCGGTAATGAACCCCCGACTCCCCTGCCGCCCCCAGCGGCGCAGAGGGCGTGAGGAGCACGCTCGCGGGCTGCAAGGGAGTGCTGGTCTCGGGCGGGAAGGTGTAGAGGACGTTGGGAGGCGGCGCGGGCGGGTCCGCGACCGGGGGAGCGGGTTCCGCCACCGGCGCGGGGCCGGGCGCGCCGGCCGGGGCGAGCCAGGGGGGCAGGGGGCCGAGCTCGGCGCTGCTTACGGCGCCCGGCAGCGCGCTACCGGGCGCGGCGGCCAGGGGGGGGTCCACCAGGGCGGCGGCTTCCGCGCCCCCACGTGCGCCGGCCAGGCCGGCGCCCTCCTCGGCCGCGGCGGGTGGCCCGGGGATCAGATCCCCGGCATCCCCGGGGCTGGTCGCGCGGCTCCGGCGCCGCCGGCCGGCGGGCGCGGCCGGTTCCGGGGCCGCCGGGGCCGCGGCGGGGCCGGCAATGTCGGGCGCGCCCGCCGCCGAGTCGGGGGCCGGCCCGGCGGCGGCCGTGGCCCGCCGGGTGCGGCGCCGGGCCGGCGGCGCGGGTAGATCCGCATCCACCGGCGCCGCCGGGACCCGATCGGTCGCCGCCGGCGGCGCCCCATCCGACTCCGCCGGCGGGGACAGGTGCGTCAGATCGATCGTCGATAGACATCTCGAGCACACGATCGAGCTGGCCAGCCACATGCTCGGGATCTCATGCGGCATGCCGCAGGTCGGACAGTTGAATTTTTGTACCTCGAGAGACATCGCCACTTCCTCACCTTCGCCGTCGATCTCCGCCAGCCGCGCCCACGTGTGCCGGCTGGCCTGCGGGCCGGGTCAGCGCGGGGACCCGGCCCAGGTAAGCAGACAGAGCGCAACCACCAGCACGACTATCATGATCAGCAGCGCCCGGGGCAGCTGGGTGCCCCCCGCCTCGAATCCAGCAGATGGCTGGAGATCGGCGGGCGGCGTCGCCCAGTCCCGCGGCGGCGCCGGGGGGGCGCCCGGCGGGCCGGCAGCGTCGGACACCACCCCAAACGCGCGGGCCACCTCTGCGGCGCTCAAATGCTGGCCGTGGTAACTTTCCACGTCTGTGGCCGTCCATTCGATGCTGTAGGGGCCACTCGCCGCGATCCCGGTCGCATACCCGATCGTATCGCCGATATCGGCAATGCCGGCGCACTCGCCTTCGAGGCCGACGATCGTCGCGAGGGCGCGTGAGCGTATCCGGACCAGCAACGAGCCCAGGCTGAGCACGGCATCCGGGACAATCGCACTCGGCTCGATCGGCGCGTCTAAGGTCACCGGGCACCAGAGGACCAGGCCGCGCCGCTCACTATCGGCAAGCCAGCGCACATCCTCCTGTGGATTGACCAGCAGCCATTCGTCCCAATCTTCGTCGCCATCCCGGTAGCGCACCCGTCCGGTGATCTGGTACGTGATCCCATCGACCATCCCCTGCATGCCCATGGCCAGGGGGATGCGTAAGGGTTCCGGGCCGGCGTCGTCCCGTGCTTCCGCCGTTGCCCCTGGAGTAGAGTCCCTGGTGTTGTCCGGGGGCGCGCTAAGATTGCCGGCCGGGGCGGCGGCGTACTCAGCCACGAAAGCAGGCGCAGCCGGGCTCGCGCCCGACAGATCGGGCGTGGGCCCGTCGGGATCACCCGCGGGCGGGACGGGGATCGGGGCGGGGGCGTCCGCCACAGGAGGCGCCCCGGCGGCGTTCGCCGGCCCGGCGGCGAGCACCGGGGAGGGGTGGTCCGCGAGCGGCGATTCTGGGGGCGCCGGAATCGCCACCTGGGTCAGACAGCTCGTACACATGATGGTGCCGGACATCCACCAGCCAGGCAGCTCCACCACCGCCCCACAGTTCGGGCAATTCAGCTTTCGGTACTCAAGCGACATTAAAGCTCCCCTGTCGAATCGAGGCGGGTGGTCCACACCGGCCCAGCCGTCTCCACCGGCTGGTGCGTTACTTGCCGCCCCCACCGCTGCCGCCACCGCTAAAGCTGCGGCTGCCCGAGCTGCCCGACCGGATCGACGGGCCGCTGCTAAAGCCGCTGGAGGAGCCGGAAGAGCCACTCGAGTAGCCACTGGAAGGCAGCACCGAGACCACGAAGCAGAGGACGATCACGACGACCAGGATGAGGATCAGCACGCCCGCCCGGCCAAAACAGCCCCCGCCCGGCCGGCGGCCGGCCCCGCTGGTGGCCAGGGCCGGGGCGCTCGCCAGGCCGAAGGCAGACTCGACCATCCGGCGGTCCAACGCCTGCCCGGCGTAGAACTCGACTTCGCTCTCCGTCCATTCGACGCTGTACATCTGGCCGCCGGCCCCGACCGCTTCGGCATATTGCATGCGGTCGCCCAGGGTGGCCCGCCAGGTCAGCTCGCCTTCGAGATAGGCGATGACGGCCGCCCCCTGGGACCGCACCCGCGCCGGCGGCCCCCCCAGGTCGAGGGCCATGCCGCGGGCGATCGTCGTCGGATTAATGGGCGCGGGCGGGCTGAAGGGCGACCAGAGCACGAGCCCCACATCGGTGCTGTCCGAGAGCCAGCGATAGGCGCCCTGCGTGCTCAACAGCAACCACTCATCCCAGAGATCGCCGTCGTCCTGGTAGCGGACCCGGCCGATGATCTGATAGGTCTCGCCGCCCAGCGTACCCTGCATGCCGAGCTGGAAAGGGCTGCCCAGCGGGGCCGGCCGGTTGCCGACGTTGCCGATGATCTGGTACGGCGGCTGGGTCAGGTCGATCTGCGAGTGGCAGATCGGGCAGACCAGGGACTTGGAGCGTCCCAGGTTCTGGATATCCAACGGCGCCCCACAATTGGGGCAGTTAAACTGGCGCACTTCGAGTGACATGGCGGTTCTTTCTAGGGGGTGGGGGTCAGGGGCTCACAACCAGATCTTGAAACTCCAGCGGCTCGCCCTGGTGCAGCATGATACTGCTCTGGTCGATCAGCAGGCGGACCGCTTTACCGGCGGCGTTGCCATCCACGTACTCCAGTTGGCGCCCGGGCGGCGGGGCCTGGGAGAGCT
>DATGEF010000539.1:0-10035 GCA_035310405.1 Chloroflexia bacterium
CGCTGCGCAGCCGCATGCTCAGCCTGGTCGCCGGGGCGGTGGCCTTCGGCCTGTTGGCCGGCCTGGTCGCCTGGCAGGCGAACCTGGCCGCGTACACGGCGTACCACGCCCTGGTCGACGAGGGATCGGTGAGCGTCGACGCGGCGCTCCAGGGCCGCGCCGCCGTGCTGGACCACATGGGCGATTACGCGACCTACCTGGCGACCACGGGCGCCACCCAGCAAACGGCCGCCCAGCGCGCCGAGGCCCGCTGGAGCGACTACGATACCGAATCGCGGATCTCCTGGCGCAACCTGAGCGATACGGTGCAGGGCGAGGCGGACGTCTTTGGGGCCGCCGACAGCGCGGCCAGCGACTACATCCAGAAGATCGGCGCGATGCGCGCCTACAACACCGCGAATCCGCCGCAGCCCGGTCCGGCCAAGAATGCTTTCCTGGCCGCACGCGATACGTTGAATACGCGGCTGGTGCCCGCGCTCAGCGGGCTCGAAGAAGTCAAGGTCGAGGATATGGCGGCCACGTACGCGGGGGCCAGCCAGCGGATCACCAACTGGCGCTGGGCGCTGACCGGCGTCGCCGTGCTGCTGGCGTTGTTGCTGCTGGGCGGGCTGCTGGCCGTGCGCCAGATGCACTACCGCTGGTCCTGGTCCCTCGGCGCTGCCCTGCTGATCACCGTGGTCCTGGGCGGGCTGATGCAGTGGCAGCTGGACCAGGCCAGCAGCGATTCCCGGGTCCTGGTCCACGACGCGTACGATACCGTGGCCGGGGTGCAGGACCTCCAGGCCCTGCTCAGCCAGGGGCGGGCCCTGGAGAGTATCGCCGTCTTCGACGCGCCCTCGGCCACGCTGCACCTCGCCGACTTCGACCAGTATCGCCAGCTGGTGGACCAGAAGCTCTGCGGGGCGGCCGGCTGCACGAGCCAGGCCTCCTTCCTGGCCGGCGGCGCCGCGGATGCGATCGATCCGACGGTGGCGGCCGCCGCCGCGAACGAATCGAGCAAGCACAGCCTGCCCACGCCGCTGATCGCCAACGTCCATTTTCCCCGCCAGGCCGCCACCTACGAGGCCTTGCGGACGGACTACAATAGCTGGCTGAGCCGGCACGGCCAGCTGGCCACGGCGCTGACGGGCGCGCCGCCGAACGTCCCGGCCGCGGCCGCGCTGAGCACCGGCCCGCTCGACACGAGCTTCGCCCAGGTGGTGCAGGATGCCGACACGATCCGCCAGATCACGCGCGATCAGTACGACGCGATCTGGAAGCGGGTCTACACGATCAGCCTGCTCGGCGAGGTGCTGGCCTTAGCCTTCCCGGCGGCCGGGCTGCTGGCGGCCTGGGGCCTCTGGCGCCGCCGCAGCGAGCTGTTTGTCTAACCGGGCCGCGCGGCGCCCCAGGTGGGGATAGATCTATAAGTGGGAGGGACTCCTGGCGTGGCCGTGCGGGAGGGGCGCGCCCGGCGGGATTCGAACCCACGACCTACCGCTTAGAAGGCGGTTGCTCTATCCGACTGAGCTACGAGCGCGAGGCGACGGCCGTTGGCCCAATTATAGGCTAGCCGCGCCGGGGGTGTCAAGCGCGGCCTGAGGATCGGGTGGCGGTGCTTACTCCGGCGTCAACCAGTTCTCTACCCGCAAGCCGGGGATCTGGCCGAAATCCCGGAGATTGGCGGTCAGCAATGTCGCGTCATAGACGAGAAGGCTGACTAGATCACTCGGGGCGCTCGGCCTCGCGGATCGCCTGCCCCTGGTCGAAGATTTGCGCGGCGACCGGATCGCCCCGAAACATGCCGATGGTCGCCCGCCAGGCGCCGGGCGGCGGGCCGGGGGGGGGTGGTCTGCGCGGCCAGGGCATGGAACTTCTGCTCCAGCAGGGCGAGCCGCTCCTCGACGGTCATCGTCACCGGATCGGCCTCGTCCAGCAGCGCCCGCAAGCGCGGGGCCAGAAACCGGCTCAGCTTCCGCGGCCCGCCTGCCCGCTTGATCAGCTCTTCGTAGACGTCTTCATCTACACTTAGGGAGACCTTTTTAGCCATGCTGCCACCTCCGAGATCATTATAGCGTAAGCCAGATTGTCCACCAATACCGGCGGTAAAACTATGGGCAACGGCGATAAGAGTTGGCTTTTGTTCTCATTAGCACTCCGCGCCGACTGGCGTTAGCGCGCCGATCGGCCCGCCGGTCGTATTGACGGCGGCGCCCGGCGGGCCTATAATGGGCGCATCCGGCCCGGCCCCGGACCTGGAACAATTGCAGTAGCAGGCGGCCGGGCGGGATGCAGGAAGAGGGGCATGGACACCGATTATTTGCTGTGTGCGGATGCGGCGACCGCGCTGGCCGCCCTGCCGGACGGCGTGGTTGACCTCCTGATCGCCGACCCCCCGTATAACCTGGGCAAAGATTACGGGAACAACCAGGATCGGCAGGCCTGGAGTGACTATCAGGCCTTCACCCGCACTTGGTTGACGCAGGCGGTGCGTATTTTAAAACCGACCGGCTCCCTGTATGTCTTCATGGGAGTGCGGTTTATCGCCGATCTGTTCCAGATCCTGGAGCACGAGCTCCAGCTCGCGTTTAACGGCTGGATCACCTGGCATTACACGCAAGGGATGGGCCGCACCATGGGGTTCTCGCCCCGGCATGAGGACCTGCTCTATTTCACGAAATCCAGCCGCTTCACCTTCAACCTGGACAGCATCCGCGTGCCGCAGAAATACTATCGCGCGCGGAACAACATGGCCGGGGCCAATCCCGGCGACGTCTGGCAGTTCTCCCATGTCCATTACTGTAGCGCCGAAAGAGCCTCCCACCCCACGCAAAAGCCCGAGGCGTTACTGGAGCGGATCATCCGCGCCAGCTCGAACGTCGACGACCTCGTCCTCGACCCCTTTGTCGGGAGCGGGACCACCTGCCGCGTCGCGAAAATCTGGCAGCGGCACTGGATCGGGATCGATATCAATCCCGATTACATCGCCATGAGCCGGCAGCGGGTCGACCAGCCGGGGGTCGATCTGGATTCGGTCGACCCCCGGCGGGCGCGCATCCCGCACGATCTGCCGGGCCCCCGCGAGGGTTAGCTTTCCAACCGGGCTTGCACCGCGATGGCGACGTTGTTGCGCAAGGCCGACGAGATCGGGCAATTCTGGCCGGTGTCGTCGGCCAGCCGCGTGAATTCGGCCGGGTCGATCCCGGGCACCCGCCCCTGGACATCCAGGTGCATCGTGGCAACTTTCCAGCCGCCTTCCGGCTTCTTATCGAAGCTGCATACCGCGCTCACCGCCAGGTGCTCGGGCGGGTGGCCGGCCTTGGCGAGGTTGCTGGCGAAGGCCATGGCGAAGCAGGCCGCATTGGCCGCGGCCAGCAGTTCCTCGGGGCTCGTTTTGCCGTCCGAGGTCTCGGTGCGGGCCGACCAGGTGATCGGGAGGTTGCCGAGCGCGCCGCTCCCGGTCTCCGTAATCGTGCCCTGGCCCGCTATTAGATTGCCGTTCCATACCACGGCGGCTCGTCGTTCTGGCATCGAATCCCCCTCAGTTGCGGTCTAACGGTTTGGTCAGTGGCGCGCGACTCCGGGATCGCCGGCCCCCGCCCGGTAAGCGCCTACGCTTACCGGGCGGGGGTTACCTGATCAATATCCGTGCCCTGGTGCAAAGCCGTCTACAGGCGGCGCGCTACAAAGAACAGGCGGTGTAGCCCTGAGGATACACCGCCTGTCGTGGCGCGGGAACGGGGGTGCGGCGCCGGCTCTCCGCCGAGAGCCGGCCCGCGGCCAGGTTATTTGGCCACCTCGGCTTGCGTCCAGCCGCGGTAGACGAAGCCGGTGCGCGCGGCCGTGTTGTAGTCCACTTCCAAGATCAGCCCGATCGCCCGGTGGTGGGCGACGTCGCGGCGGGCCGAGCAGTCGAGGACCTGGAGGCGCAGCCAGGGGCCCCAGGTGCCGAGGCGGGGCGAGTAGAGCCGGGCGATGACGATGCGGCCGAGCTCGCTACAGTTCTGGCGGCTGGTGTACCCGTCGACATCCTGCCGCAACCGCATGCCCCGGTTGCGGGCCACCGTCTCGAATAAGCCGGGATAATAGTGCATCGCGATGCCATGCTCGGTGGCGACCGCGGTAATCGGCGCCGGCCGGGCGCCCCCGCGGGCGACGCCGCTCCGGGCGGATGTGGTCTGCCGGGTGGCCACCGGGGCCGCATGTGTGGCATGCCGGGTGGTGGTCACCGTGACCCGGTGGGTGGTATGCACCGGGACATGCACCGGACTGTGAGTCGTGTGGGTCACGGGATGCACCGCCGCATGTGTGGCGCGCCGGTGAACCGGGGCCGTTGTATGCGTGGCCGGGTGGTGGGTCGGGGCGTGGTAGGCCGCGGGGTGGTAGGCCGCGGGGTTGTAGGATATGCCGGCCGCGAAGGCCGGGATACCAGGAAGCACAACGCCGCTACACAACGCAAGAAAGACGACAGGCGCGCGCAGGCTCTGTCTTCGGTATGACACAAGAACTCCTTTACGAGAGAACCACCCATTGCCCCTGGTCCTCGGTCCGGCCCCGCCGCTGATCGGCATCGAGCCGTCAGCCGGGGCGCACAGACCGGGTCGATCAGCACCCGGCGGCCGGGCCCCGATTTCTTCGCGCCAAAGAATCGGATGCCCGCCGTACCTGGCACTTTTCAACGCAGGACTGATTGCAGTGTTGGATCGGCACAGCGCCGGCCCAGTGGCCCCCAGGCCATTACGCTCCGTCCCGCAGCCGTCACCACCAGGTGCCCCATCACCCCGCCATCGGCGGTCGCGGGTGTGTGGACCTAGGGCACCGTGATGTACTGCGGATTTACGTCACGAAGCGTTGCACTCCAGACCCGGGCGGGTAGGTTCCGCTCGCCGCCGGGCCGGACCGTCGGGACGCGTGAAGGGCGTTCCGCCCCACCGCGCCAAGTCCTCGGGTCCTCATCACCTGACTCCGGGCGCCGGCAGAGATTGCTGCCGGCCCCGCCCAGTCGCCAGGCGACTAGAGGGGAGTATAGCATAATCCTCGGCAAAAAAATAGGAGATTTTGCGCCCGGCGGCGCACGGACCCCGGCTTCCGGGCCGGAAAAGGCGCGAAAAAGCGCCCCTGTCCGCCGGCCCGCAGCGCAGAATCTGTTCCCCTACCGCGCGGCCGCCGCCCGGATTCGACGCGCCGCGCAGCAGGATACCCTTGTTATATTACTTACATCAGGCTAGTTTAAGGAGACATATCCAGGCTCGGGCCGGGGCGGATGGACGGTGCGACGAGGCGGGCCGGCAGCGCGCGCTCTCACGAGCAGGAACGCGGCGCGCCGGTGAAAATGGGGAAATTGTGACCTGATTGTGACCCAGCCGGGCGCTGGCGGGGTCCGTGTCCGCCTTGTCTTTGTATTTCTTCGTGTTCTTCGTGTTCTTCGTGGATGAATCGTAACTCCGGCTCTAGGCCGCGATGCCGGAGTCGCGCTGGGGGGCGGTGGGACCGGGCCCGGTCGCCAGCACACAGGCCAGGAGGGCCTCGACATCGGCCATCGTTTCCACCGCGGTGGCGCGCTGGCGGATCTCGCGGGCGCCGTCGAAGCCTTTCAGGTACCAGCCCAGGTGCTTGCGCATCTCGATCAGCCCGTGCGGGCCCTTCAGGGCGAGCGCCAGCTCCGCTTGCGCGCGGACCACGGCCACCAGCTCCGCGGGCGCCGGCGTATAGGCGGCGCGGCGGAAGATCCAGGGGTTGCCCATCGCGCCGCGGGCGATGAAGGCGCCGTGCGCCCCGGTCGTCGTGAAGAGCCGCTGCACATCGTCCCAGGCCATCAGGTCGCCGCTGCCCATCACCGGGACGGTCGCGCTCGCCACGATCGCGCGGGTGATCTCCCAATCGGCGCGCCCTCGGTAGGCCTGCTCCTTGGTCCGTGGGTGGATGGTGAGGGCCTGGGCGCCGGCCTCGATCATGCGCCGGGCAAAGACCGGCTGCACACTACCGGTCACGCCGGTGCGCATCTTGACCGAGATGGGGAGCCGGGTGGCGCGGCTCATCGCCGCGACGATCGCGGCGGCCTCGTCCGGGTGATCGAGCAGGGACGAGCCGCAGCGGCTGCCATACACCCGCTGGGCCGGGCAGCCCATGTTCAGGTCGACGCCGTCGAAGCCCCAGTCCGCGATACGCCGCGCCGCCTCGGCCAGCCGCAGCGCGTCGTTGCCCATCAGCTGGCAGATGATCGGGTGCTCGAACGGCGCGTAGTGGAGCATGAACTCGGTCGCCCGATTGTGGCGATGCAAGAACGCTTCCGCGCTCACCATCTCGGTGAACAGCACATCAGCGCCCATCTGCTTGCAGATCTGGCGGAAGGGGCTATCGGTCACGCCCACCATCGGCGAGAGGGCGAGAAAGCCGGCAGGCAGTTGATCCCAGGCGAACGGACGATCGGTCATACCCTATTGTACCAGAATGGCCATGCGGCCCGCCAGCCGGCGTGAACGAGTTGAATACCAACCCCCAACCCCCAACCCCCAACCCCCTTTCCAGTGGCACGCCGCTTGCGACCCGGCAGCCGCAACGATCTTCGCCCTATCGCAAGGAGGAACCCCGATGACCGATCAGACGCCCCCCCAGTCTCCGGAAGCCCAGCCCGCCGGCGTGCGTCGCGACTTGCAGCAAAATATGGTCAGCCATGAAGGCGGGCCGGCGGCCCTGGACGACAAGCCGGGGAACCACCTGGGCGCGACCGACGAGCAGATGACGGCGATCACCGCGCCGATGCACGGGCCCGGCAACCTGGTGGGCCTGAGCGCGGCCGGCGACAGCCGGGATGAGACCGAGGACGAGGAACTGCTGGACCCCGGCGACGAGATCACCCCCGGCTGATCTGCGCGGCCACGTCCGCGGCGTGCATGCTTCGCCTTTTCGGTGTATAATAGTGTGTGCTAATCTAGAGCCACATAACAGACCTGATCATGCTCTCGGGTTTGGATTTTTCGATACATTTTCTACAAGGAGGTAGATGGCATGGTAAGCACGGTAGACGTGCAAGCTCAATCGCAGCCCGCTGCCGCGCCTCGGCCCGAGGTCGTCAACGACTTCGTGATCGTGGCCGCGACGGTGAACGGGTCCGGCAGCCAGACGGCGAATGCCACGCTGATCCGGGCGCTCTTCACGATGGGTATCCCGGTCAACGGCAAGAACTTGTTCCCGTCCAATATCTCGGGGCTGCCGACCTGGTACACCATTCGGGTGAGCAAAGATGGGTATACTGCACGACGCGATGTCTCGGAGGTCCTGGTCGCCTTTAATCCCCAGACCGCCGATGCCGACCTGGCGGCTCTGCCGGCCGGCGGCGTTTGTATTTATCCGGATGATATGAAGTTTGCGGCCCGGCGGGAAGACGTGGTCTACTATCCGCTTCCCCTGAAGGAACTGGTCAAAAACTCGGGCGCGGATGTCAAGCTGCGCGACTATATCGCGAATATGGCTTATGTGGGGGCGCTGGGGGAGTTGCTGCATATCGACTTTGCCGAGATCAAAAGCGCGCTGGCGCACCACTTCAAGGGCAAGGCGAAAGCGGTCGACCTGAACTTTACCATGGTAACCATGGCCGCGGAGCATGTCCGGGCGCACCTGCCCAAGCAGGACCCCTACCGGGTCGCGCGGATGAACGCGACCGGCGGCCGCGTCCTGATCGACGGCAATTCGGCCGGCGCGCTCGGCGCCGTCTTCGGCGGCGTCAGCTTCGGCGCCTGGTATCCGATTACGCCCTCCACCAGCTTGTTTGACGCGCTGGGCGACTACCTGGCCGCGATGCGCCATGACCCGGAGACGGGCGCGGCGACCTACGCGATCGTGCAGGCCGAAGACGAGCTGGCCGCCATCGGCATGGTGCTGGGCGCCGGCTGGGCGGGGGCGCGGGCCATGACCTCGACCAGCGGCCCGGGCATTTCCCTGATGACCGAGTTCGCCGGCATGGGCTTCTTCGCCGAGATCCCCGGCGTGATCTGGGATATCATGCGCATGGGCCCCAGCACCGGGCTGCCGACGCGCGTATCGCAGGGCGATGTGCTGCCGGTCTACTATCTCGGCCACGGCGACACGCGCCAGGTCGTCCTCCTGCCGGGCTCGGTGGCCGAGTGCTTCCGCTTCGGCTGGGAAGCGTTTGACCTGGCCGAGCGCCTGCAAACGCCGGTCTTCGTGCTCAGCGACCTCGACATCGGGATGAACCTCTGGATGACCGAGCCCTTCGAGTACCCCGACAAGCCGATGGACCGCGGCAAAGTGCTCACCGCCGACGACGTCAAGGCCGCCGGCGAGTTCGCGCGCTACAAAGACAGCGATGGCGACGGCATTACCTACCGCACGCTGCCGGGCAACACCCACCCGCTCTCGGCCTACTTCACCCGCGGCACCGGCCACAACGAGCGCGCCGTCTATAGCGAGCGCCCGGACGACTGGTCGCGCAACCTGACCCGCCTCTTCAAGAAGCACGAGACCGCCCGCACCCTGGTGCCGCCGCCGATCGTCGATCGCCGCGCGGGCGCCCGGGTCGGGCTGATCGCCTACGGGTCGGCCGACTCGGCGATCTGCGAGGCGCGCGACCAGTTGCGCGCCGCCGGGCTGGAGACGAGCTACCTGCGCGTGCGCGCCCTGCCGCTCGAAGCGACCCTGCGTGAGTTCGTCGCCCAGCACGAGACGATCTATGTGGTGGAGCTTAACTTCGACGGCCAGATGCACCAGCTCATCCAATTGTATGTGCCCGAACGGGCGGCCACGATCCGCAGCATCGCCCATTGCGACGGCCTGCCCTTGACCGCCCGCTTCGTGACCGACGCTATCCTGGGCAAGGAGGACCCGACTCATGGTCACAACCGCTAATCCCGCGCCGGCCGCCGGCAGCAAAGTCAACCTGGTGGGCCTGGAGCGGGCCGATTATAAGGGCAATCCCTCGACTCTCTGCCAGGGCTGCGGGCACGACTCGATCTCCAGCCAGATCATGGCCGTGGCCTTTGAGCTCTCCTTGCCGCCCTACCGCGTGATCAAAATGAGCGGCATCGGCTGCTCCAGCAAGTCGCCGGCCTACTTCCTGAACCGCTCGCATGGCTTTAACGCCCTGCACGGCCGCATGCCGTCCGTCGTGACCGGAGCCACCACCGTGAATCGCGACCTGCTGGCCCTCGCCGTCAGCGGCGACGGGGATACCGGCAGCATCGGGTTCGGCCAGTACAAGCACCTGCTGCGCCGCAATGTGTCGATGGTCTACATCATCGAGAACAACGGCGTCTATGGCCTGACCAAGGGCCAGTTCTCCGCGACGGCCGACGTGGGCCAGAAGCTCAAGTACGCCGGCACCAACGAGCTCCCGCCGATCGACCTCTGCATGGAGGCGATCATCGCCGGCTGCGGCTTTGTGGCCCGCAGCTTCGCCGGCGACGCCAAGCAGGTGCGCGAACTGCTGAAGGCGGCGATCAACTACAAGGGCACCGCCGTGCTCGACATCATCAGCCCCTGCGTCACCTTCAACAACCATGAAGACTCGACCAAGAGCTACAGCTACGGCAAAGCCCACGAGGAACGGCTGCACGATATCACCTTCGTGCCGAAGTTTGAAGAGATCACCGTCGACTATGATCCGGGCACGACGATCACGGTCAAGCTGCATGACGGGCCGGCCATCCAGCTGAAGAAGCTGGACAAGGAGTACAACCCGACCGATCGCCTGGCCGCGATCCAGATGCTGGAACAGGCGCAGGCCCATCAGGAGTTTCTCACGGGCTTGCTCTATGTGAACGAGTCCCGGCCGACCCTGGTCGAGGTCCAACACCTGGTCGAGACGCCGCTCGTCCACCTGGACGCGCAGCGGCTACGCCCGCCGCCGGAAGCCCTGGCCCAGATCATGGCCGGCCTGGCCTAGCCGGGCGCCTGCCGAGGACGGGGATCCGCAACAGGAACCCGCGATGATCCAGAACTCGGACCCGGCGCCCCCGCCCAGCCGGGACGGGCCCGCGCCCGTCCCGCCGGCGCCCGCGAGTTTGCCGCTGGCCGCGGTCGACACCCTGCTGGCCTTCA
>DATGEF010000540.1:0-2372 GCA_035310405.1 Chloroflexia bacterium
CCCCGGGCTCGATACCCAACTCTTAGATAGTGCGTTGCGCATCATCAATCGGGAGTATGTCGATCGGCCGGCCATCCAGACGCAGGCGCTGAGTTATGGGGCGGTCAGCGGCATGGTCGACGCGCTGGGCGACACGGGGCACAGCCGCTTCCTGAGCCCGAGCGATGTGCAGCAAGAGCACAACCTGACCACCGGCGCCTTTGAAGGCATCGGCGCCGAAGTGCAGATGAAAGACGGCCGCGTGGTCATCGTCACGCCGATCGACGGCACCCCGGCCCAACGGGCTGGCCTCAAGCCGGGTGATGTGATGCTCTCGGTCGACGGGCAATCGACCGAGGGGCAGACCCTCGACCAGGTAGTCAGCCGGGTGCTCGGCCCGGCGGGCACGATGGTGCGGCTGACGGTGCTGACGCCGTCGACCGGCCAGACCCGCGAACTCACCCTGACCCGGGCGCGCATCGTCATCCACAGCGTCACCTGGCAGCGGCTGCCCGGCACCACCCTGGCCCATGTGCGCATCTCGGAGTTCAGCGCCGGGGTCCATCGCGACCTGGATACCGCCCTGCAGGCCATCCACCAGCAGGGGCTCACCGGCATCGTGCTCGACTTGCGCGACGATCCCGGCGGGCTGCTGGACGAAGGGATCGGCACGACCAGTGCGTTCCTGCCCGACGGCAATGTGCTCCAGGAGAAGGATGCGCAGGGCAAGATCACCAATGTGCCGGTGCAGGACGATCCCAACCGGGTCGCCCTCCCGCTGGTGGTGCTCATCAATCAGGGCACGGCCAGCGCCTCGGAGATCGTCGCCGGGGCGCTCCAGGATGCGCACCGCGCGCAGCTGGTGGGGGAAACCACCTTCGGCACCGGAACCGTGCTCAACGAATTCCCGCTGGCCAATGGCGCGGCCCTGCTGCTGGCCACCGAGGAATGGCTGACCCCCAGCGGCCGGGTCATCTGGCACCATGGCATCACCCCCGACCAGGCGGTGACCTTGCCGGCGACCGGTACGCTGCTGGTGCCGGAGGCGGAGCCGGGCCTCAGCGCCGACCAGGTCCAGGCCAGCGGGGATACCCAGCTGCTGCGGGCCATGAGTCTCCTGGCCACCCCCCCGGCGCGGTAGCGCCTCCGCCGGCCCGTCTCCGCCCACCGCGCCACAATCCCAGCGGGACGCAGCCTGCGGCGTTGCGGACGCATCTGCAGAGGCAGCACGACGATGGTGCACGGCCGAGCGCAGGGGAAAGTAGCTATGCCCTCCACTGTTAAGGGCTAAATATTAGCAAGAACACTAAAGAATTTGTCATTCTGAGCGCAGCGAAGAATCCGTTGCCGAGCGGATCGGGTCGGGGTCGGCGGGCAGCTAGTCCGGCCCCCTCCTCCGTCCGTGCGTGGCCGCTCAGGCCGCACCGCTGGGGCCACGGGTGCGCGCCCCAGCGGATTCTTCGCTACGCTCAGAATGACAAATCTTATGTTTTTTGTTAATAAGATACACTGTCTTGGCAGTAATTGGACTCCATGGGCCAGACCCGCTAGCCACTGCCCAAAAGTGCAAAGATAATGCTAGATACGGCAACAGGACTTCACTACTCGCGAATCGGCTCTTGCTTAGCCTGCCACTTGTATTGGTAGGCCCGCCAGGATATTGCCTGGACGACCGTAGCGTAATTGCCGCGTGAAAAGCGAAACACACCCCCTTGTCGGTCCGGGTGCATCACCCCGGCAAAGTCGCGGAAGATGATGGTATCGCCCTCTGCAATTACCCGGCATCGCACGTGGCCGCAACCGATCTCACCGCAACAGGCGGCGCCCGCCAGCCCGCGTAGGCGGGCTGCGCCCGTCGTTGCCGCGGCTTCAGCCGCCGGGCGTCCGTCAAACGCTTATCTTTCTCTTATAGGGGGGGGCCTTTTCTTTATGCGCTCCTTACGGGCGGCGCGCTATACTGAAAGTGTGAGTTGTGATTCGGGCCGTTGTGATTCGGGCAAAGGTATGCTATAATTTTGGTAGGAGCTGTTATATGCTCGCCTCGTTGTCGTCTAGCCGGCGTAGTGTTCGCCAACCTGACGCCCTTCCTTGCCGATCGCCACGGCCCACGCCCGGTTGCTATTGGTGGCCCACTGATCCCCCGTATGCTCCCCGCCGGGAGCCAGAAAGCGAGCAGTCCCCATGGAATGGGTAATTTTGGCGGTCATCGTCGTCGTCGTCCTCGCCGCCTTCACGACCATGTTTCGGAAGGTCGGCCCGAACGAGGCGATGATCGTCTACGGCTGGGGGCTGCGAGAATCCCGGGTGGTGAAGGGCGGCGGCACCATCGTGTTTCCGATGGTCCAGACCGCCCGCATGCTCTCGCTGGAGCTGATGTCGTTCGACGTCGCCCC
>DATGEF010000541.1:0-18270 GCA_035310405.1 Chloroflexia bacterium
CAACTCCCAGAGCAGCGGGGTCGCCAGCCGCCAGGCGCGCGGCACGGCGCTGGCAAAGCCGATCGCGATGGGGGGGGCGCCGGGCCGGGCGAACGCGGCGGTGAGCCCCCCCAGCCGGCGGCGGCAGGCCTGCTCCGCCCAGACCGCAAGCGCGGCCTGGCGCTGCGGCAGCACGACCAGGAAATCGAGATCGCTGACCAGCTGGCCATCCGGGCCGCAGGTGCTCTCGCCCCGCGCCGCGGCGCCGATGAGCAGGATGGCCACGTAGCGGCCGGCCAGGCAGCGCGCGATCTGCCCGCCCGTGGCCCCGATCAGGGTCTCCAGCGGGCTAATCGGGTCCCCGGCCGGCCGCGCCAATAGCTCACTTGCCATTGGGCGCCCCCAGGAGGCTCAACGTCCGCTTCATGTAGACGACACTGCCCCCGCTGGTATAGACCCGCTGGTAATCGCGCTGCAGGAACGTTACCAGCTGCGCGACCGTGAGCGACGATCGGCCGCCGATCGCGGTCGCCCGGTCGAGCTGGGCCGAGATCACCACCGCATCGGCCTGCAGCACAGACGCCAGCTTGATGTTGGTCCGATCGGCGACGACAAACTGTAGGTCCCCGGACACGGGCAGATCAAACCCGCCGGCATACACGAGCAACGGCCGGTGCTGGGCGGCCAGGTATTGGGCGGCGTCGACCTCATCTTGCGTGATGTGGTCGACGGCCCCGATCCAGAAGTAGCGCACCGACGTCGCGAGGATCAGCAGGGCCACGGCCAGGGCGGCCCCCGGCACGCGCAGCCGGGGCCCTACTTGAGCGAGGCGGGCGCCCGCTTCGGCGAAGACGACGGCCGCCGGCACCAGGAGGAAGAGCAAGATGCGGTCGAAAAAGTCGTGGTAGCTCAGAAAGACGACGAACGCGGGGATGAACGCGATGCCCCAGGCCGTGACCATGCGTCCCGGCCGCGAGCGCCAGATGCTGAAGTACCCAACAACCAGCACCACGAGCAGCACGACCAGATAGATCCGGTTCAGCAGGATATAGTCCTGAATCGCGCTGACCGGATTCGCGGTCGTCAGGGGCACCGTCTTTTCGGACGTAAAAGCGTCGACGACGGTTTTGGCGGCGGTCGCCAGGAACCAGTCCGCGCGATACATGGTCCAGGTCACGTAGCCCACCAGGAAACTGCCGACCAACCAGAGGGCCTGCCGCAGCTGCACAAAGCCGGCCAGGCCGCCCGTCGCGGCCACGGCCAGGATGCCGGGCGCCGCCAGCAGCGGCGAGATGGGGTGCGCGAGAATCATCGCGGCCAGCGTCAGCAGCAGGGCCAATTTCACGGCCACCGAGCGCTCCGCCAGCGGCAGGAGCCCGAGCGCGATCAGAAAGAGCAAGAAGCCGAGCGTCTGCGGGGAGCTGTTGATGCGCAGGTTGAAGGCATCGCCAAAGGCGAAGAAGAAAAACGCGAAGAGGCTGCCGGCCAGGGCCGAGGAGAAGATACGCCCGCGCCAGGTGATCACAATCAGCGCCAGGGCCGGGAGGTAGACGAGCGTCAGGCCGACGGGGAAGAACCGCGCGATCGTCCAGGCGTCGAGGCCGGCAGCCTGCTCGAACCAGGTCACCAGGCCGGCCAGCACGCCGTACGACAGGCTATACGCCTGCTCCCCGCCCCCGGCCCCGGGAAATAACAGCGTGTTCGCGACCGAGTCATGCATCGCCGCGTAGGGGTAGATAAAGGCGATCGTGGCCACCAGATACCAGGCGAGCAACCCGACGGCGATGGCCCGCTGGGGCCCGCGCCCGAGGAAGAACGCGACAGCACCCAGGGCCAGCCCCACCCAGAACAGCGGGCTGAGGGCGAGCAAAGGGCCGTTCCATGCCAGCCCCGCCACCGGGGGCCCCAGCGGGACCGTGAGCCAGAGCGCGCTGCTCAGACCCAGCAGCAGCCAGGCCACCTGATTCGTCGATCCCATCAGCTTATGCAGCATACATCCTCTCGAATTCTGCGATCATGGCGGCGCGCGAGAACCGCCCGCGGACGGCTGCCGGGCCGTGCCGCCGCGCACCGGCGCGTAACGCGGTATCCGTGCAGCAGCGGCCAATGGCTTGCGCCAGCGCCGCGGCATCCCCGGGCGGGACGAGGAGCCCCGTCACGCCCTCTTCCAGGATTTCCGGAATCCCGCCGATCCGGCTGGCCACGACAGGCACACCGGCGCGCAGGGCTTCGAGGATAATCATCGGACAGTTTTCCGGCCACAGGGACGGCACGATCACGCACTGCGCCCCCGCGATGAGGGCCGGCATGGCGGCCGCCCCTTGCTGGCCTAACACACGCACGTTGGCCGCCCGACTCGCGGGGGCGTCCCCGGCTGTGTACAGTTGCGTATCGCGCAACTCGGGCCGGGCAAAGGCGGCGAGCGCCACGGCATAGCCCTTCTCGACGACGGGGCGGCTGGCGAACAACACATACGCCGGCTCCGCGCCGAGGACCGGGGGCGCGGCCGGCATGGTGAGGCCGTTGGGCACCACGACGATCCGCGTCGGGCCGGTGCCGGCGACCCGGTGCGCCAGAAACTGGCTCGGCGCCGTGACGAAGTCGCATGTGGCGAGGAGGGCCGCATGCCCGGCCCGCTCGCGCTCGATGTTGGCCAGGTTCAGGCTGCGCCAGGTGGCCGGGGCACGCAAGCGGCAGACCCGGCAGGCCAACGGCTCCGGCCCGGGGCAGGCCTGCCCGGTGACGCGGATCATTGTCCGCCGCACACAGACCGGCCAGTAATCGTGCAAGGTGATCCCTTTCCGCCCGGGCGCCACATGGACGAGGGCGGGACCCAGCAGCCAGATATTATGGAAGTGGACCACGTCGGGCAGAAACGTGGCCAGGACGATCCGAAAATCCCGCGCCGTGCCTGCGGCGAGCGCGCCCGGCGCGGTTCCCGACGCGATGCGCGTGGCCCGGCCGATGGCCGGGAAGGTGCCCAGCCGATAGATGGGCACCCCGTCGACCACGTCATGCGTCGGCAGGCCCGCCAGCCGGGCGGTGGCGACGGCGACGGTGTGGCCGGCCGCGCGCAATCCCGCGGCCAGCCCTTGCACGAGCGTCTCGGCGCCGCCGATCATATGGGGCGCATAGAAGTCGTTGACCAGCAGCACGCGCAGGGCGACCTTCGGGCTCAAAGGGCGGCCGCGACGGCCGGCAGGCGACCGTACAGCGCCTCGGCGCGGGCGAGCATCTGGTCCCAGGCGAACCCGCGCGCCCAGGCGGCGGCCTGGCGGCCGTAGGCGCGGCGCAACGCGCCGTTGTGGGCCAGCTCCAGCAAGGCGTCCGCCAGGGGGCCCACGGCGCCCGGCGGCACCAGGATGCCCGTCTCCCGGTCGCGCACCGCTTCGGTCAGGCCGCCGGCGCGCGTCGCCACGACCGGCGCGCCACACGCCTGCGCCTCCAGCGCCACGATGCCCTGGCCTTCTTGCAAGCTCGGGATGCAGACGATGTCCGCGCCCCGATACGCGGCGATCACGGCGGCGTCGTCCAGCCCACTCAGGAACTCGACCACGCCGGTCACGCCTAGCTGCCCGCTTTCCTCCCGCAGTGCCCGATCGAGCGGCCCGCCGCCGATGAGCTTGAGGCGCAGGCCCGGGTGCTGGCGATACGCCTGGGCAAACGCCCGCAGGAGGTACACGACGCCTTTCCGGGCCTGCCAGCGGCCGACAAACACGATCTCGCACGGCGTGTCGCGCCCCGCCGCGGGCCGGGCGGCCCGGTCTAGCGGCGTATAGCGCGCCGTGTCGATGCCGTTGGGGATGACGTGGGTGCGCCGGCCCGGCACGCCGTATCGCCGGACGATCTGCCCCGCGGTGTAACGGCTGACGGTGACGACGGCGGTGGCGCGGCGGGCGGCCACTTGCTCGATGATCGACAGGGGCAGGAGCCCGCCGGCGACCAAGGTGCCGCGCGAGAAGAGACTCTCGTAGCGCCGCACCGCGGCAAACTCGTCGCGGAACACCCCATGCACCACCTCGACCAAGGCGCCGGCCGTGGGGCGGCTGCCGTGAAAGGCCAACAAGGTGGCCGCGCCGGCGTCATGGTGCGTCTCGATCACGTCGAAGGCCGGCAAGTGGCGCAAATAATGGCTCGCCTTGGCCGAGAAGATCAGCGTGCGCAAAGGGTAGACGATGGGCGGGGTGGGGATGCTGATGTAGCGGACCGGCCCTGCCGTGTGGTCGGACACGGCGCCCTGGGTCAGCACGACGACGTGCGCCCCGCGCTGCGCAAAATAGGCGATCTCGGCCGCCACGCGCCGCTGCACCCCGCCGCTGACCTGGCGCGGGTCCTCGAAGCAGACAATCGCCAGGCGCTGAAGCGCTTTCATGTATACATCTTCGCTGCTCTTTCCTGATAAGTCGGTAGGGCGATCGGGGACCCTTAATACTACCGGGGCGGTCGGCGGCACTGCCGGCCGTCCCCATTGCCTGGTTCGATCATACCTGCCCGCCGCCCCCCGGCGCTAGTGAGAACCGAGGCACCCCCGCAGGGACGATTGACCCCAAAATACCGGGGGCCAGGGGACATTTGTCCTTGCCGGAAGACCAAGCGCCGGCGCTGGCCCGCCCGGCCCGCCGTCGACGGCCGCCGGGCCGGGGTCAAGCGCCCCCAGACCGCAGGGACACTCGTCAATAGCCCGGCCCGGCCCATCCCCGGTATGCTGAGGCGGTGAAGACCCCTACGCTATCCCGCCTGGATTCATGGAGACCAACGATGTTAAGGCGCTTTCCCGCCCGCCCGGCCCGGCTGCCCCTGATGTTCGGCGCCTATCTGGTGTTGATCAGCGCCGCCGAAGGGGTGACGGCCCTGGTGGATCCGCTGATCGGCGTGGGCTTCCATGCCCTGCTGCTCATCGGGTTGCTGGTGCATGGCGCCTTCGGCCGCACCACGGTGGAACGCCAGCTCGCCCTGGGCCTCAGCCTGGCCCCCCTGATCCGGCTCCTTTCGCTGATGGTGCCGCTGATCACGTTCCCGCAGCAGCTCTGGTATCCGCTGGTCAGCGGGCCGCTCCTCTGGGCCGCCTGGCTGGTCGCCCGGCACGCCGGGCTGGCCCCACGGGCACTCGGGCTGCGGGCCGGCCGCTGGCGGCTGCAGCTCCTGGTGATGGCCGGCGGCCTGGGCCTGGGGGCGAGCGAATACGCGATCTTACACGCCGTGCCGCGCATCAGTCTGGCCGACCCGTGGGCCGTCGGCGAGCTGGCGGTGAGCTTGTTGCTCTTTACCGGTGTCAGCGAGGAATTGATCTTCCGCGGCGTGATCCAGGCGGTTGCCGGCCCGGCCCTCGGCCGCGGCAGCCTGCTCTATGTCGCCCTGCTCTTCGGCGTGCTGCATACCGGCTACCATTCCCTGCTGGACGTCGTCTTTGTGACGGGAGTGGGGCTGCTCTTCAGTTATATCGTCCGCTGGGGCGGATCGCTGCTGGGCGTCGCCCTCGCCCACGGCCTGGCGAACGTCACCCTCTTCCTAATAATGCCCTACCTCGCCGGGGCCCCGCCCGCGCTGGGCGCCCTGGCCATGGGGGGGATGGGGGCCGGCACGCTGGCTGGCCTGGTCGGGATCGGCCTGCTCTGGCGGGCCCGTGTGCATCCCGCCGCGGCGGGGGAGGCCCCGCCAGAGCCGGTGCTCCCGGCGGATCTTAGCCCGCCGCCCCCCGCTCCGGCGCCCCTGCGGCGCCTGCGCGCGCCGGTGGAACCCGCCGGCGGCCGGGGCCCCCAGGTGCCGGGGGCGGGCGCCTGGGATACCTGGCGCGCGGCCACGCTCGCCGGGCTGCTGGCCGCTGGCGAGGCACCCCCCCGGAGCCGGGACAACTAGCCCCGCGCCCGAGGGACAGTTGACCATTGTCCGGGCGGGGGCGGTGCCGTATGCTGGGCGTATGGAAAGCAGCGGGGCTCGCGTCGTGGCTCCGAGCCCCCGCCCGCTTGGCCAATCACGTAGATCACACACACCCGTACAACACGGAAAGAAAGGTACCTAATGATTACGACGATTACAACCGAAGCCGTAGCCGCGATTACGCCCTGGCAGGCGACTGCCCTCGGGATGCTGGCCACGGTCACTCTGCTGGCGCTGCTGATGAACCGGGAGCTGATCGCCAGCAGCCCCCATGCGCAGGCCCAACGCCTGAGCAAGAGCTTGATGATCGCGGTCGCTCCTCTGGTGCTCGGGTTCTTGATGATCGCCGCGATCAAGTTCGGCGGCCTGTTATAAACGCCCTGTATTCTGTATAAGGAGAGATGATGAAGCACCTGACGATTAAGCGGGCCGCCCTCTGGCTCTGCGCGAGCCTGCTGGCCCTCACCCTGTTGCCGCTGGCGGCGCAGGCGACCGGGCTGCAAAGGGAGACGGTGACCATCCTGGTCGACTTCACGACTCCCACCGGGACGACGATCCTGGGCACCATTGTCGGCCATCGTATCGTCGACGTGCCCACGACGACGGAATACACCTTCACCGGCACAGTCAACGGGCTGCCGGCCCACGCGTCCGCCACGGTCACCGAGCGGTGGGCCGACGACGGCCACGCCCAGATTGAGGTCACCGCGCTCCCGGACTGGCAGATCCCCGGCGTGGACCCGACGGTGCGCCAGTTCAGCGTGGTCCAGATCGCGAAGAACCTGATCACCGTCAACGGGCTGCCGGTCGCCATCGACGGCAACCTGCAAGCCCCAGGCGGCGGGCGCACGACCTACATCGCCACGAACCCAGGCCGGGGCCCCCTCGAGATCCTGGCCCTGCCGAACACGGGCGTGGGCCCGGCGGCGGCGCTGGGATCGCTGGAGCTGGTGGGCCTGCCGGGCACGCCCACCGACCTGATCGCCCTCGTGCTGGCCGGCGTGTTGGCCGGGATCAGTGGGCTGCTGGCCTGGACCGCCCGGCCCTGGCGCAAAGCCGCGGTCCACGCGGATCGGATCTAAGATGCGGGCGCTACCGCGCGTGTTGCTGGTCGCCGGCACGCTCGCCGTACTGCTGGCGGCCGGCTATGGCGCCGGGCTGGGCTACCTGAGCTGGCGCGAGAGCCGCGCCCCCTCGACGGGCGCCGTGCTGGTGTTGAAGGACGGCCGGCGCGTCCCGCTGATCCAGCCGGCCCCACCGGTCGCCCCGACCAGCGCGGCTGGGGCAACCCCGGTCCCGGCGCCGGGCCGGGCCGGGATCGGCGCCCCCGCCCCCACCTCGGATCAGCCCAGCGCGGCCGCGCTGCCCCCCTTGCGCGTGCGGGTGCCCCGCCTGGGCCTGGATTGGCCGGTCGTGTTGAGCGATGGGCAGCACCTGCCGCGCTTCAAGGGCGTCGGCTGGCTGCTGGGCAGCGCCTACCCCGGCCAGGCGGGCAACCTGGTGCTGTTGGGCCATCTCGACGGCCCGTATGCGACCTTTGGCCGGCTCCATGAGCTGGGGGCGAACGATACCGTCGCCGTCGTCACCGAAGCCGGGGTGCGGGCCTACCGGGTGCGCACGGTGTTCCAGGCCACGCCCGACGACGTGGCCGTCCTGGCGCCCACGGACCAGGCGACCCTGACCATCATCACATGCAGCGGCCGCTGGGATCCCCGCGTGCGGATGTATGACCACCGCTTGATCGTCATCGCCGATCTGGTCACGAGTGTCACGGTGCGCTAAGGCGCCGGAGAGAAGCCCTATGGATCAAACTGCCCCCCTGGCCGCATGGGACGCGGGCCAGCGGACGGAAACCAGCCTCCGCCAAACCCTCGGGCAGCTGGAACAACGCAATCGCCAGCTGGCCGATATCCTGGCCTGTGGCGACTTGCTGCGCCTCAACCTGGACCTGACGGCCGTCCTGCACCAGATCGTGCAGGCGATCCACGACTCGCTGGGCTTTGGCGTCGTCGTCGTGAACCTGACGGACGACGACGGCTGGCAGCTGCGGGTGCATGCGCATATCGGCCTGGACGCGGCGGGCCGCGCCGCGCTGGAGGGCGCGGTCTATCCCTGGAAGACGTTTGCCCGCCTGATGCAAGAGCGCTTCCGGATCGGGCGCTCCTACTTGATCCCGGCCGGCGCTTTCGACTGGGCGGGCGAATTCCCCGGGCACGTCTACCGCCCGGAGGCGCCGCCGGCGGGGAGCTTCCCCGAGGCGGAGCGCTGGCAGCCCGACGATGCCCTGTTGGTGCCGATCGATCTGCGCCAGGGGCAGGTGGCGGGCGTGATCGCCGTCGACGCGCCCCGGGACGGGCGCCGGCCGAGCCTCGCGCTGATTCAGACGTTGGAGATCTTTGCCAACCAGGCGGCCGTCGCCATCGAAAATGCCCGGCTCTACGCCCAGCTGCAGCAGGACCTGGCCGCCCGCAAACAGGTCGCCGAAGAGCTCGCGGCCGCCCGCGACGCCGCGGAGCGCGCCAACCGCGCCAAGAGCGTGTTTCTCTCGCGGGTGAGCCACGAATTACGCACGCCGCTGAACGCGATCTTAGGGTTTGCCCAGATCCTGGAGATGACCGACCCCAGCCCGGACCAGCAAGAGAGCCTGGCCTATATTGTGCGCGGCGGCCGGCACTTGCTCGACCTGGTGAACGAGGTGCTGGATATTACGGGCATCGAGTCGGGCCGGCTGGCCCTGATCGCGCAGCCGATCCCGCTGCACGAGGTCGTACAGGAGAGTCTCGACCTCGTGCGCCCCCTGGCCGCCCAGGCCCAGGTCTCACTCCACACCGCCCCGGCGCCCGACGCGCCGGCCAGCGTGCTCGCCGACCGCCAGCGCCTGCGGCAGGCGCTCTTAAACCTGCTCGCCAACGCCGTGAAGTATAACCGGCCGGGCGGCCGCGTGACCGTGATCTGGCAGGCCCCCTCCGACGCCGTCCTGCGGATCGCGATCCAGGATACGGGCCTCGGCATTCCGCCGGCCAAGCGAACCCGGCTCTTCAGCCCCTTCGATCGCCTGGATGCGGAGCAAACGGGGGTCGACGGCACGGGCCTGGGGCTGGCGCTCACCAAGCGCCTGGTCGAGGCGATGGCCGGCACCCTCGGCGTGGAGAGCGTGATCGGCGAGGGCAGCACCTTCTGGATCGAGCTGCCACGCGCCACCGGCCTCCCGGCCCCCACCCCACACGGATGGGAGCAAGAGGAATGAAGGAGCCTGCTGTGCAAGATAACGACCTCCAGCATTTCGCGGCCATCGTGTTGGATCGAGCTGCCGCGCGCCGCCGGCCTCCCGGCGGCCGCCCCACACGGATGGGAGCGGAAGGCATGAAGGAGTCCAGTATGCAAGACAAAGACCTCCAACATCTCGCGGCCATCGTGCGCGACTCGGATGATGCGATCATCGGCAAAACGCTGGCCGGCATCATCACCAGCTGGAACCGGGGGGCGGAACAGATCTACGGCTACACGGCCGCCGAAACGATCGGCCGCAGCATCGCGCTGCTGGTGCCCCCCGACCGGGAAGACGAGCTCCCCAAGATCTTGAAGAAGCTCACCGCGGGCGAGGGCATCAGCCACTACGCGACCCTGCGCGTGACGAAGGACGGGCGCCTGGTGAATATCGCCCTCACGATCTCCCCTATTCGGGATGCCGCGGGCGCCATCACCGGTATCTCCAGCATTGGCCGGGATGTGACCAGGGAGAAGGAAGCAGAGGACGCCCTGCGCGAGAGTGCCCGCGCCTATCAGCTGCTGATGGAGCAGGCCTCCGAAGCTATCCTGGTCAGCTACCCCAACCAGCCCCTGATCGCGGTCAACCAGCGCGCCAGCGATATGTTGGGCTACACCCGAGAGGAGCTCCTCCAGCCCCCCCAGGTGGATAGCCCCTTGCCGGCAAGCTACGACCTGCTCCCGCCGCGCCTGGACGAAATCCTCGTCGGGGATATTGTCTATGCCGAGCGTCCCGTACGGCGGAAGGACGGTACCGTAATCGTCACCGAGCTCAGTACCCGGCGCCTGGACGATGGCCGCATCGTGACCATCGCCCGGGACATCACCGGCCGCAAGCACACAGAGCAGATGCTCCGTGAAAGGGATCTGCAGCTTTCCGAGGCGCAGGAGCTTGCCCACGTCGGTAGCTGGGAGACGGACGTGGTCACGGGTGAGGCCGTTTGGTCGGATGAGATGTATCGCATCTTTGGGGTGGCGCCGCAAAGCCATCCGGCCAGCTTCGCCAGATTCATGGGCTACGTTCACCCCGACGACCGCGAGCGGGTCGGCAAAGAAACCGAACGCGCGCACAGCCAGGGCGGTACGTTTGGCATCGACTACCAGGTGTTACTGCCCGATGGCGCGGTCCGGGCGCTGTCGACGCGCGGCCGGGTGATTCTGGATGAGAGTGGCAAGCCGCAACGCATCGTCGGTACGGGGCAGGACGTGACGGAGCGGGTGCAGGCCGAGGATGCGTTGCGCGAGAGCGCGGCGCTGTATCGCAGCCACGCCACCATCGTCGAAGTGCGGCAGCTGGAGCAGGCTGCGCTGCGCGAGAGCGAAGCGCTGTATCGCAGCTTGATTGATATCTCGCCCGACGGCATCGTCCTGACCGACCTGGCGGGCACCATCGAGCTCTGCAACCAATCCGCGGCCCGCCTGCACGGGTTTACGAATAAGGAGGAGCTGATCGGCAGGAGCGTCTTTGAGTTCGTGGCGCCGGAAGGCCAGCAGCACTTCGCCGCCAATATCCAGGCGCTGATGGGGCGCGGCACCATGCTCGACGGCGAGCATGCCATGCTCACCCAGGAGGGCCGGCCCTTCCCCGCCGAGCTGCGCACCGTCCTCTTGCGCAGTCCCGACGGGCAGCCCCGCGGCATTCTCGCGGTGGTCCGGGATGTCACGGCGCGCAAGCGCGCCGAGGAGACGCTGCGCAAAAGCGAGGGGCTGTACCGCGCCCTGGCCCGGAACCTGCCGGACGGCTCGGTTTTCATGTTTGATGCCGACTTGCGCTACCAGTTGGCCGAAGGCCCGACCCTGGAAGCGCAGGGTTATGCCAAGCACCTGATCGAGGGGAAAACGATCTGGGAAGTCATGACCCCCGCCGACTGTGAGCGGTCGCTGCCCCTCTACCGGGCCGCCCTCGCCGGGCAGGAGCATAGGCTGGAGGGCGAATTCGCCGGGCGCGTCTACCGTACACATTTTCTCCCGGTCAAGAATGAGGCGGGGGAAATCTTCGCCGGGATGATCGTGTCCCAGGATATCACCGCGCAACGGCACGCCGAGGCCGCGCGCCGGGCCGGGGAAGCGGCCGAAGCGGCCAACCATGCCAAGAGTGCGTTTCTCTCCCGCATGAGCCATGAGCTGCGCACCCCGCTCAACGCGGTCCTCGGCTTCGCCCAGATCCTGGAGATGGACAGCCCCACCCCCGCGCAGCGGGAGAGCACCAGTTACATCCTCAAAGCGGGCCGCCACCTACTCAATTTGATCAACGAAGTCCTCGACATCGCGCGGATCGAAGAAGGCCAGCTCTCCATCTCGGTCGAGCCGGTCTTCCTGGACGACGTGCTGCACGAGAGCCTGAGCCTGGTGCAGCCGCTGACCGCCCTGCGCCAGATCAGCCTGCAGGCCGATCTGGACGGGCTGGGTGGCTGCTATATCATGGCCGACCGCCAACGGCTCCAGCAGGTGCTGTTGAACCTGCTCGCCAACGCGATCAAATACAATCGGCCGGGGGGGGCGGTCTATCTATCGTGCCGAGAGTCGCCGGCGGCCCGTAGCGATGCGGGCGGGCCCGCCCCCGCGATGCTGCGCATTACGGTACGCGATAGCGGCCCTGGGCTCACGCCCGCCCAGCTGGCGCGGCTGTTCACCCCCTTCGAGCGGCTGGGGGCCGAGCAGACCACGGTGGAAGGCACCGGGCTGGGACTGGCCCTCTCCAAGCATCTCGTCGAGGCGATGGGCGGCACGATCGGGGTCGCGAGCGAAGTCGGCCTGGGCAGCACCTTCTGGGTGGAGCTCGCCCAGGCCGTGGCGCCGGCGGCGCCCCCGGAACCGGAGGCCGGCGGCCCGCAGATCGCGCGGCCGTCCGGGGCCCCGGCCCGGACGGTGCTATACATCGAGGATAACCCCTCCAACTGCCAGCTGATCACGCGGGTGCTGCAGCACCGGCCGGAGGTCCAGCTGCTCACGGCGACCCAGGGCCGCAGCGGCCTGGATCTCGCCGCCGCGCAGCACCCCGACCTGATTTTGCTCGACCTGAATTTGCCCGATATGCCGGGCCAGGAGGTGCTGCGCCAGTTGCGCGCCGACCCCAGCACCGCCGCCATCCCGGTGCTGGTCTTGAGCGCGGATGCCAATCCGCGGCAGATCGCCGCGGTGCTGGCGATCGGCGCGCGGGCCTACCTGACCAAGCCCCTCGACGTGCAGCACTTTCTCCAGATCTGCGAGGAGAGCCTGGTCTAGCGGGCACCCCGGCCCGCCGTCTCTTCCCCTCCCCGCGCCGGGGAGGGGCGAGGGGAGAGGTTCGTTCTCGGCGCCCTTGACATCGCCCCTGATATGTGTTAAACTGTTAATGTGCTAGCACAATAAGGGGTGTACTATGATCTACAAGCTCGGGCCGCGGGCGCTCCGCGTCTATAACGTGTTGCAGGCGCGGATCATCCGCGGCGAGTTCCCGCCGGGGACGAAGCTGCCGCCGCACACTGAGCTCGCCGCCGATTTTGGCGTGGCGCCGCTCACGATGCGCCAGGTGCTGGGCCGGCTGGAAGAGGATCACCTGGTGTCGCGCGAGCAGGGCCGGGGCACTTTCGTCCGCGCCCAGGCCGTGCCCGGGATCCTGATCCTCGAAGACGACTCGGACATGCGCGCGCTGCTGCGCACGCATGTCACACGGGCCAGCGCCCGGCCGTTGCCGGTCGCCACCCCCGCCGAAGGCCTGGCCACGCTGGAGCAGGATGCCGGCATTGTCTTGATCTTGAGTGATGTCCGGGTGCCGACCAAGGAGGCCGGCGTGGAGTTCATTCGCCAGGTGCGCCGGCGCTGGCCCGCGATCCCGGTGGCCGCGGTGACCGGCTTTCCCGCGGACCTGGACGAGCTCCACGGCACGGCCGAATGCCCGGTGCTGATTCTGCCCAAGCCCATCTGGGCCCATCAGATCGAAGAGACGCTGGCGCTGGTGCTGCATCGATCATAACGCCCGCCACCCGCTGGGGAAAGGAACCGCTACCGTGCCGGAAAGCATCCTACAGAGCGCCACGATCCTGATCGTGGACGATCAAGAGGCCAATGTGCGCTACCTGGAGCGGGCCCTGGGGCAGGCGGGCGCCCAGCATGTCCGGAGCACGACCGATGCCCGCGAGGTCCTGGGGCTCGTCGCCGCCGACCCCCCCGACCTGATCGTGCTCGACTTGATGATGCCCTACCTGGACGGCTTTGCCGTCATGCAGCAACTCCAGACGGTGATCCCGGCCGACAGCTACCTGCCGATCCTGGTGATCACCGCCGATATTTCCTCCGAGGCCAAACGGCGGGCGCTGACGGCGGGCGCTAAGGACTTTTTGACCAAGCCCTTCGACCCGGTGGAGGTGCTCTTGCGCATCCGCAACCTCCTGGAGATCCGCTTCCTGCACCGCCAGCTCCAGAACCGCATTGCCCGCGACATCCATGATGGCCCCTTGCAGGATCTGGGCGTGTTGCTGCTGACGATTGAGCGCTGTGAATACGAGATCACCCAGGGCGCCCCGGCCGCGGCCCTGGCCGGGCTGCAGCAGCTGCGCGATGAGGTCCGGGAAACGATTAGCTTAATGCGCGACCTGCTGCACGACATGCGGCCGGCGATCCTGAACACTCACGGGCTGGCGGCCGCCCTCGACGACCTGGCGGCGCGCGTGGGCCGCGATGCGGACCTGACGGTGACCGTGCAGAACCGGCTGACGGACCCGATCGCCCCGGCGCGCGAGACGGTGATCTTTCGCCTGGTGCAAGAAGCGCTGACCAATATCCGCAAACATGCGCAGGCGCAGCAGGCGATCATCCAGCTCGATCGCCGGGCGGATCACTTGTGCCTGGAAGTGCGCGACGACGGGCAGGGCTTTGCCGTCGCGGAGCAATTACGCCACGCGATAGCCACCGGACATGTGGGCTTAGCCGGCATGTATGAGCGGGCCAAAGCCGCCGGCGGCCAACTGACGATTACCAGCCACCCTGGCCAGGGCACGATCACCCGTTGTGTGCTCCCCTGGCCAGCCGTTTAGAGGAGACGTGATGCAGGCAGAACTGATCCAAACCGCCAAAATCTTGATCGTGGACGATACGGAGGCGAACGTGCGCTACCTGGAGCGGGTGCTCCAGCGGGCGGGCGCCCAGCAGGTCCAGAGCACGACCGATGCCCGCGAGGTCCTGGGGCTCGTCACCGCGACGCCGCCCGACCTGATCGTGCTCGACCTGATGATGCCCTACCTGGATGGCTTTGCGGTCATGCAGCAGCTCCAGCCCCTGATCCCGCCCGGCACCTATCTGCCGATCCTGGTGATCACCGCCGATATTTCCTCCGAAGCCAAACAGCAGGCGCTGCTGGCCGGCGCGAAGGACTTTTTGACCAAGCCTTTCGACCCGGTAGAAGCCTTGCTGCGGATCGGCAACCTGATCGAAACCCGCCATCTCCACCAGCAATTACAGAACCAGAACCAGTTGCTGGAAGAGAAAGTCCGCGTCCGCACCCAGGAACTGGAGGCGACGCAGATCGAGATCCTGGAGCGCCTGGCGCTGGCGGCCGAATACCGCGACGACGAGACGGGCCAGCACACCCAGCGGGTGGGCCGCTATGCGGTGTTTCTGGCCCAGGCGCTGGGCCTGCCGGCGCTCGAGGTCGACATGCTGCGCCGCGCCGCGCCGCTGCACGACATTGGGAAGATCGGCATCCCCGATCACATTCTGCTCAAGCCGGGCAAGCTCACACCCTCCGAATTCGAGGAGATGAAGACCCACACCTTGATCGGGGCGCGCATCTTAGCGGGGGGCTCGGAGCTCATCCGCATGGCCCAGCTGATCGCCGTCGCGCACCATGAGCACTGGGATGGGGGGGGCTATCCGCACCGCCGGGCCGGCGAGCAGATCCCGCTGGTCGGGCGGATCGTGGCCGTCGCCGATGTGTTTGACGCCCTCCGGCATGATCGGCCCTATAAACCCGCCTGGCCGCTGGACGACGCCCGGGCCGAAATCGTCAGCCAGCGCGGCCGGCAGTTCGATCCCCGCGTGGTCGACGCCTTCTTGCTGGTGGAAGAGCTGCGCCAGCCGGCGCTCCGCGCCCCCGGATCACCGATCGCCGCCGCGGCGTGTGCGGGCATTTAGCCGGCGGCAGATGCCCGGCCGCCGGTACTATGGGGACGTAAGCTGTAAAGGAGTTTTCCTGTGAAGACGATCCGCTTACTGATGGTCGACGACCATCGCATGTTTCTCCAGGGCCTGCGGGCGCTGATCGAGAGGGAGCCGGATATCGAGGTCATCGGCGAGTGTGTGAACGGGCTGGAGGCGGTCGCCGCGGCCGTGCAACTCCAGCCCGATGTGGTGCTGATGGATCTCAACATGCCGATCCTCAACGGGGTCGACGCGACCCGCCAGATCCTGGACGTGCGGCCCGCGACCGGCATCATCATCCTGAGCATGAACCGCGAGGACGCGCAGGTCTTCCAGGCGATCAAGAACGGGGCGCGGGGCTATATCCTCAAGGACGCCGGGCGGGCCGAGGTGCTACAGGCCATCCGCACGGTGGCCGCCGGGGAGGCGATCCTCGACTCGGCCCTCGCCTTACGGGTGATGGACGAATTCAAGCGGCTCTGGGCGCAACCGGCCACGCGCCCGCATGCCAGTCTGACGGCGGGCGAGCTGGCCATCTTGCGCTGCGTGGCGGCCGGACTCAGCAACAAGGGGATCGGCGCGGAGCTGAATTTCTCCGAAAAGACGATCCGCAATTACATCTCGCGGATTTTCCAGAAGTTACAGCTGACCGATCGCACCCAGGCGGCGGTCTACGCCGTGCAGCACGGGCTGGTCGAGCCCCAGCCTGTGCCGGATGGCGACTAAGCTGCCGGGCGCCCCGGCGCGACCACGCCGCACCCTCGGCTGGCTGGGCACGACGGCCCTCGCCCTGGGGGGCAGTAACCGCAGCCTCTTCCTGATCGGCGGGGCCACCGGGCTGCTGGCGGCGCAGGGCAGCGCCGCCGTGCCGTTGCTGCTGCTGGGGCTGCTGTTGAGCTGGGCCGCCTTGCCCGGCTGGACCGAGCTGATCCTGATGTGGCCCCAGCGGGTGGGGGGCATCGCCGCCACCTGTGCCGCCGCCTTGCGGCCCACCAGCCCCGTGCTGGCCAGCCTGACGGGCCTCAGTTATTGGTGGGGCTGGGTGCCCAGCTGCGGCCTGACCGCGCTGTTGTCCGCGACGGCCATCCATGCCTGGTACACCCCGCACGTCCCGATCCCGCTCCTGGCCGTGGGCCTCGTCCTCTGCTTTATGGCGGTGAATCTCGCCGGCATCCACTGGGTCGTCCGGCTGGCCATCCCGATCGCGACCGCGTCCGCGGGGCTGGCCTTCCTCGCGGGCCTCATCCCGCTGTGGGCCGGCCGAGTCGACTGGCACCAGGCGACCACCTATCAGCTGATCACCCCCTTTCCCGGGATCTTCGGCGCGGTGACCAGCGCCATGGCCGGGCTCTATTTGATCGGCCTGGCCGCCCCGGCCTTCGAGCAGGCCGCGTGTTATGTCGGCGAGACGGTGGACCCGGGGCGGAACGTGCCCCGGGCCATGTTCGCCAGTGCCGGCATGGCCACGTTTTATTTTGCGATCCTGCCGCTGATCTGGCTGGGGGTGCTCGGCCCCATCGCGCTGCGGGCGAATTTACTACAGGACAGCTTAGGCCCGATCTTCGCCCCCTTGCTGGGCAGCACCGCGCACGCGGCGGCCATCTGGTTCATGATGCTCAATATGTTCCAGGGCACCCTCGCGCCGCTGGCGGGCGCGGCGCGCACCCTGGCCCAACTGGCCGAGGATGGGCTGCTGCCCGCGGCCCTGGCCCGGCGATCGCGCCAGGGGGCCCCCTGGGTGGCCACCGTCCTCACCGCCGCCACGGCGATCCTCATCCTCCTGTTCGGGAACCCGGTCTGGGTGCTCGCGGCGGCCAGTCTGTGCTACCTGATCGGCATCGGGCTGCCCAGCCTCGTCGTCTGGCGGCTACGCCAGACGGCCCCGGCCCGCGCCCGGCCGTTTCGGGCGCCGCGCGGCACGCTCGAATTAGGGGTGCTCGCCGCGCTCGTCTGGGGCGTGGCCACGGTCCTCGGCTTCCAACAGTATGGCCTGCCCACGGTGTTGGTCGGCCTGGGGCTCGCCTATTCCGGGGTGGGGGTCTATGCCCTCCGCCGCTGGCTGGAGAATCGCGGCCGCGGCTGGCGCACGTTGCTGGCGTCGTTACACACCAAGCTGAGCGGCGCCATGTTCCTGGTCCTGCTCATCGACGGGGCGGGCTATTTACTGGCCGTCAACAGTGTGGATGCGCGGTACCGCGAGCTGATCACCCTCCTGGAAGATATCTTCGTCGTGGTCGCCTTGCTGACCATCACCGTCGGGCTGATTCTGCCCGGGATCATCGCCACCACGGCCCGCGAAGTCGCCGCGACCGCCCACCGGCTGGCGACCGGCACGCTGGCCGACTTCTCGCGGGCGATGCAGGCCCTGGCCACGGGAGACCTGGAAGCCGCCCATGCCCGCGTAGATCCGGTGCCGGGGCGCGTCCACTCGCGGGACGAAATGGGCGCGATGGCCGCCAGCTTCGACACCATGCAAGCGGAAATTGCCCGCGCCGCGGCGGGCCTCGACGGGGCCCGCGAAGGCCTACGCACGGTCCACGACGATCTGCGCGCCCGCAATGCCCAGCTGGCGGACAGCGAAGAGCGCTTTCGCCAGCTCACGGAGCATGTGCGCGAAGTCTTCTGGATGCGGGACGTGGCCACGCAGCAGGTGATTTATGTCAGTCCGGCGTACGCGGCGCTCTGGGGGCGGCCGCGCGCACAGCTCTATGCCGACCCCGATTCCTGGCTCGCCGCCATCCATCCCGACGACCGCGCCCAGGTCGCGCTCGCGGCCCAGACGAAACAAGTGCAGGGCACCTACGACGAGGAATACCGCATCGTGCGGCCCGACGGCGGCCAGCACTGGATTCGGGACCGGGCCTTTCCGGTGCGGGACACGCAGGGCACCATCTACCGCATCGTCGGCATCGCCGACGACGTGACCGCGCAGAAGCAGGCGGCGGCCGTGCTGCACCAGGCCAAGGAGGAAGCCGAAGCGGCCAACCGGGCCAAGAGCGAATTTCTGTCGCGCATGAGCCACGAGCTGCG
>DATGEF010000542.1:0-3051 GCA_035310405.1 Chloroflexia bacterium
TCGAAGCCCCAGGTCGTCCGGTAGAGGAACCACCAGACCGCACCGGCGGCGGCGGCCGCCAGCAGCACGCCGCTGTGCAGTTGGAGCGTGGGCACCAGCATCGGCAGCCAGGCCGTCACCGCCAGGTGCGGCGTTTGCGCGGCCACGGAGTGCTTATCCTTCATCGGGCCGCTCAGCATCAGGGCCACGAATTGCAGGGCCAGGTAGTTCATCATGATCGTGGTGATGACTTCATGGGCGCCCGTGCGCGCTTTGAGGAAGCCGGGCACCGCGCCCCAGAGGAAGCCCCCCAGCAGCCCGGCCGCCAGGGCGAGGGGGAGGTGCAGGAAGCCCGGCAGCTGGAAGTTATAGCCGACAAAGGCCGCGCAGAGGCCGCCGAGCGCGACCTGGCCCTCGGCGCCGATGTTGAACAGGCCACACTTGAAGGCCAGGGCGACCGCCAGCCCGGCAAAGATGTAGGGCGTGGCCTTGATCAGGGTGTTGGCGATCGCCTGGGGCGAACCCAGCGCGCCCTGGAGCAGCCCCCCGTAGGCGCCGACCACCGCGGGCAGGCTGCCGGTCGTCAGCCAGATGACCCCAGCGCCCAGCAGAAACGCGGTCAGGATGGAGAGGGCCGGGATCAGCAACTCGCGGCCGAGCCGGCGGGCCAGCGCCCCCAGACTCGGCCGCGCCGCGGGGCGCCCCGCGGGCGCGGCCACCGGGGCCGGGGCGTTCACGCTGTTGTCAGTTGTCGTGGATACGGACGAGTCAGACACAGAGCACCTACGCTGCCGCGACGGACCTACCCTCCCAGCTCGGGCGCGGGCCGAGGAGACGGCACCGCGCGGCACCCCCGGCCCGCACAGGGCCGGGCTCCTCCCCGGCGCTCCCCGCAGCGGGGGCGCCGGGGAGAGAGCAATTACGGCTTGGCCGGCGGCACGTTGGTCTTGACCGCGCCACTCAGGATGTCCGCGGTCAGCTTCGTGATCTTCGCCTTGACGTCGGCCGGGACCTTCGCGTCGAGGTCGTGGTAGGGCGCGAGCCCGACATCGCCGTTATTGTTGCCGCCCTTGAGGGTCCCGTCCTGGACGGCCTTGATCAGGTTGAACACGCCGGGGGTGAGCAGCTTCTCGGCACTGGAGAGCATCACGGCCTGCGCCTCGGGCACCGTATTGTACTGGTCGGTATCCACGCCGATGCAGAGCACGCCTTTGTCTTTGTTGTCGGCCGCGGCGAACAGCGCGCCGTTGCCCGTGCTTCCGCCGGCGCCAAAGACGATATCCGCCCCCTGGTTGATCATCGACTGCGCGGTCGTCTTGCCCCAGGCCGGGTCGTTGAAGGTCTTGCTGATGTCGACATCGCTATGGTAGACCACCTGGAGCTTGATATTGGGGTCGATCGACTTGGCGCCCGCCTTGTAGCCCTCGCCATAGCGCCAGACCGGGGGCACGGTATCGGTGCCCAGCACAGCGCCGATGTTATGGGTCTTGGTCATCAGCGCGGCCAGCGCGCCCGCCAGGTAGCCGGCTTTGTCCTCTTCAAAGACCAGCCCGGCCAGGTTCGGGAGGGTCGCGGCCTGGAACTGGTCGACGCCGATGAACTTGATGGTCGGGTTGGCCGCTGCGGCCTTGGTTGTCGCATCGCCCAGGGCAAAGCCGACGGTGACGACCACGTCATATTTGTCGGCCACGAACTGGTTGATCAGGTTGCTGTAGTCCTGGGCGCTCTTCGGCTCCAGGTACTTGATATCGGCGCCGAGGTCCTTCTGGGCCTGCAGCACGCCTTCGTACGACGACTGGTTGAAGCTCTTATCGTTGATCGAGCCGACGTCCGTCACCAGGCCGACCTTGAGCTTCTTGCCCGTGCTCCCCGCGGTGGTCGGCGTCGTGCCGGCCATGGCCGGGGTATCGGTAGCCGCCGCCATCGCCGGGGTATTGGTGGCCGCGGCCGTCGTGTTGGTGGGGGCGACCGGCGTGTTGGTCGCGGTGTCACCGCCACAGGCGGACAGGAGCATGCTCGCAGTGACCAGCACACTGGCCGCCACGAGGGACCCGGATTTGAAGAACTTGTACAAAGTGATCCTCCTTGCTACATACGATGTGGCCGGATGCCGGACCCATCTCTCCTGGGGGCACATCGCGGCCGGCGCTCAATGCGGATGCCGGGCTGCCCGGCCCGGCATCCGCGCCCGACGGACGCCGTAGGTCCGGCCGTATTATAACACAGTCGCCCGTCTGTGTCACCGGCCGGGCCGGCAGCGCACCCGGCAGGCGCGGCCTGCTTGACGCAGCGTGACTTTCGGCTTATACTGGCAAGCAACGCGACGGGGTGCGTGATGGCCCCGATTCTCCCGCTCGGAGGTAGCTGTCGCCGCACGGCGGCGGATCTTGCGCATGTATAGCTTCCTACCGCCAGGCACGCTGCTCCACGGCCGCTACCGCATCCTGCGGGTGCTGGGCGGCGGGGGGATGGGCGCCGTCTACCTGGCCGAAGACCCCCGGCTGGGCGGGGCGCCGGTCGCCGTCAAGGAGATGCGCACCGAGTCCGAGGTCGCCGGCGATGCCGGATCGGCCGAGGCGCAGGAAGAACGCCAGCAAGCGCTCGACTCGTTCGTGCGCGAAGCCGAGATCCTGAAGGACCTCGCCCACCCCAACCTTCCCACCTTCAGCGATTCCTTTGAAGAAGCCGGCCGGCCCTACCTGATCATGGAGTTCGTGCCGGGCGAATCGCTGGAGAAGAAGCTGGAGCGGCTCGACGGCAAGCCGATGGGTGAGCGCGAAGCCCTCTATTACGGCATCCAGATGGCGCGCGTCTTACGCTACCTGCACAGCCAGACGCCGCCCATCATCTTCCGCGACGTCAAGCCCTCGAATATCATGATCCTGCCGAATTACCAGGTCAAGCTGATCGACTTCGGCATCGCGCGCAAATACAAGGCGGGCCAGCGCAAAGACACCGTCTCGATGGGCACCGCCGCCTACGCCCCCTTTGAACAGTTCGGCAAAGGCCAGACCGACGGGCGCTCCGATATTTATTCGCTCGCGGCCACGCTCTACCACCTGTTGACCGGCC